>NZ_JBDUCX010000395.1:0-3274 GCF_040003245.1 Chthoniobacter sp. | reverse complement strand
GCCATCTGCGAGCGGCTGGAGATTTCGCTGGAGGAGCGCCAAGGCAAATACGCGCCCGTGCGCTTCTTCAATCACGAGTGGGACAATGAAGCGGCGCTGCGCAAGATCGGCGATCTCACCGTGGAAGACACTCGGGCGCTGACCGATGGCCTGCTGGAAATGGAAGTGCCGGTGAAGATCAACGCCCGGCTCTACGAGTACGACCAGATCATCATCTGCGGCCCTGTGTTCCCGCACGAGGTCGTTGGCTTCAGCGGCGGCAACAAATATCTCTTCCCCGGCGTCAGCGGCGCGGAGGTGCTCAACTTCTTCCACTGGCTCGGCGCGGTCGTCACGAACCCGATGACCATCGGCAACAAATGGACACCCGTCCGCCGCGTGGTCGATCGCGTGGGCGGCATGGTCTCGGTGCCGAAGCTCTGCCTGTGCATGGTCGTTGATCACGCGCAGCTTGCGGGCCTCTTCATCGGCAGCCCGGAAGGCGCCTGGGACCAAGCCTCCGAGCTCTCGAAGAAACTGCACATCGTCTACAAGGACCGCCCGTTCCACACCGTGCTCAGTTGCGCGCCGAAGATGTACGACGAGATCTGGGTGGGCGGAAAGTGCATGTACAAGCTCGAGCCCGTCGTGGCCGATGGCGGCGAGCTCATCATCTACGCGCCGCACATTCACGAGATCAGCGTCACGCACGGCCGGCTCATCAAGCAGATCGGTTATCACTGCCGCGACTATTTCCTGAAGCAGTGGGACAAGTTCAAGGACATCCCCTGGGGCACCATCGCGCACAGCACCCACGTCCGCGGCATCGGCACCTACGAAAACGGCATCGAGAAATGCCGCGTCCAGGTCACGCTGGCCACCAGCATCCCGGAATCAGTCTGCAAGGAGATCAACCTCGGCTACCGCGATCCCGCGACGATCAACCCCGCCGATTACGCCAACCGCGAAGACGAAGGCGTGCTGCTCGTCCCGAAAGCCGGCGAGATGCTCTACCACCTCAAGCAGCGCCCCGCCTGGGCGCGGGAGATGTAGCCGCGCCGGGTTTACAACTGGATCGGTTTCGGGCTCCGCGTGCGGACGACCAGCCGGCCGCTCGCTTCGCGCGTCACGCTCAGCAATTCGATCGGATCGTTGGGCACGATGCGGACGATGACCTCCGGCCAGATGCCGAACTGGTTGAAGTATTGCTGCCGGTTGTTGACTGTCTCTTGGCGGACGAAGACCGGCGTCGGCGATTCCATGGTGACGACCGTGCTGCCCTTGCCGACGGCGCCGATGATATTGGCCGTGACGAAAACCGCGACATTGCCCTGGTAGGACTGGTAGTCGAAATCGCCGTAAAGCCAGGAGTTCTTCAGCGACTTGCCGACCAGGTTCTTCAGGTCCGGGATTTTATAGACAGCACCATGTCCATCGAAGCGCCGGCCGGCCACCGCGGCAGGCGGCACGGCGGGCAGGGGCCCCGATCCGGCTGGGAGTTGGGTCTTGTCCCGGGTGATGACCCGGCCCTTTTCGGTAATGACTTTCAGCGCTCCGTTACGCAGCACCAGGTCCAGGGTCTGTTCGGCCACGCCAGTGACGCGCTCGCCGGCGGGGTTGGTGGCGGTGAAGTCGATTAGAAAGCGCACTTTCCATCGATCATTATGGGTTTCCAGCAATTCAGGATCAGCCTTTATTTGATAGGTCGTCTGTGGCCAGCGCTGAAAATACTTCGCTTTGTCCGTGCGGATCGCGGCCTGGCCGACGCGGCCCAGGTTGTCGAAATCGACCTTCGTGTCGTAATTGGCGAGGATGCGGTTGAGGTCCTGGCTTTGCTCATCGCGCTGGAGCTTCTCGCAAAAGGCGCTGAGCTGTGCCGGGGTGATGGCGGCGGCGGGAGCGGGCGTGACTGGGTTGGGGGTGACTGCGGCGACTGGCACAGCGAACGTCTTTTGGCCGGGAGTCGACCGGGAAATGGTGAAGAAGCCTTCGTCTTCCACGGAGTTCTCGGCTCCGGAAGCGAAGAAGCGAATGCTGTGGTGGTAGTGGCATTCCGCGGTCTGTCCGTCGGGCGCCGGCGTGAGGTCGACGAAAAGGTGCCCGCCATGTTCGCTGTCGCTCGGGTCGTTCACCTCGAAGGAAAGCGTCTTGTCGGTGATGTTCGGCTTGAAGGGGCCGAGGATTTTGTCCGGCGGCTGCAAGGTCTGGGTGTAGGGTTTGTCCTTGTCGACGTCCAGATTGCCGGGAGCATTTTGATAGACGGCCTGCTCCCACTGCATGGTGATCGCGTCTTGATGCCACCGGATGGACGCGAGATCGGGCGAAACTTCGATGCTCACGGGCTGCGTCATCGTGGCCAGTTGCGTGCGGACGAGCCCGCCGGCGACGGGAAAGGCAAAGCGCATGGTCATCCTCGTGCGCCGCGTTCCCGACCAGATTCCGGCAAACCGGTTGTCTTTCACCGAGTCTGCGGCAGGGATGTCGCGATCGAGACGAATGGTGCCGAGATCCAAGGTCTGCCCTGGTGTGACCAGGAAGTCGAAGGTCTGAGTGGTGTAGCCCTTCGCGGTGAGGAAGAGTCGATGCCGGCCGGGCGTGAGGTCGCCATAGCGTACGGGGGCACGCTGCGCGGGCCGTTCATCCAGCGTGACGAGGGTATCGGGTGGATCGGTTTTTGCCACGAGGCCGGCGACGGTGGGAGTCGGAACGGGTGTCGACGGCGAGGCAGGGACGGGAGTTGTTTGCGCCAATGGTTCGGGCGTCACCGGCAACGGCTTGGGGAGACTGGCTGGGATTGGAGTGGTGGCTTCGACTGTCGGCGCCGCCGCTCCTTCCTGCGTTTTCGATCGCCTCGCGTTCCACCCTGTAGCACTCAAGCCGAGCACGACGAGCCCCGCCGCGAGCCACCACCAGGGCTTTGCGCTCCGCCCGGATGGTTCCCTTGGAAGTAAGGCGCGCGGTGCCTCGAAAACGGGGGTCCCCGGTTTCACGCCTGGCGCCGGTTGCATCCGAGGGCGATAGGAGTAACCGGCCCGCTCGTCGGGTACCGGCGGCGCTGCCGGGACGGCGCGGCTGGCGGGGAGGGGGTGCTCCTCTTTCAGCCGTGCCATGAGCTCTCCGGCGCTCTGTGGCCGCTCCGCCGGCTCTTTCGAAGCGCATGCGCTTTGGATGGAACCCGGTATTGATCTTTATTGTGTAGCCACGGAAGAAAGCAAGGCGCGTCTGGCGGCGCGCGGCGCTCCGGAAAAAATAATGACCGTCACGGGCATTCCGGTGTCACAGCGTTTTCTTCACG
>NZ_JBDUCX010000044.1:0-34131 GCF_040003245.1 Chthoniobacter sp. | reverse complement strand
CGCTGGCACGCCCTCGGCCACCTACAATGCCATGGTGACCCGGATTTTCGGCGCGGATCCGCAGAGCCTTTATAGCAAGACGGTGATCGTTCCGGGCGCGGAGGTCGTCAATACCAGTGGAAATCTCACTTTGGGGACTGCCACCTCCACGGCGGCGGCGGGCGACTGGAATATGGCGCCGTTGCGGTTCGGGCCGAAGAGTGTGGCTGGCGACCTTACCTTGCGCGCTGCAGGCAATCTCGTCTTCCTCAATACGCTGAGCGATGGATTCACCGACGGCACTTACAAATCCGTGCTGCTCAACCAAAACATCCTGGCGGCAGCCAACGCACAGAGTTGGTCGTATCGGTTGGTGGCGGGCGCCGATTTTGGCGCCGCGGACTTTCATCAAGTAGTCCCGCTGGCCAGCCTCGCGACTGATAGCGGGTCTCTCCAACTGGGTCGTGACAATGGTTTGAACATTTCCAATAGCAACGGCAGTAACAATACTCCGGGTCCGAACGCGACCACCACGCTGGCAGTGCAGGGTACGAACGGAAACACCAATCGCTATCAAGTCGTTCGGACCGGTTCGGGAAACATCGACATCGCTACCGGGCGGGATGTCGATTTGCTCAATGAATTCGCTACTATTTACACGGCCGGCACCAAGGTCGTCGACCCCACGCTCGGCGGCACATTTGACACGCCGATCGTAGCGCTACCCGCGGGCAACCAAGGTGGCCTCGGAGTGATCCAGCAAGGCACCACCGGCTACGCGGCGCAGTACACGCTGGCGGGCGGCAATGTGACCATCAATGCCCAGGCGAATATTATCCATCTCACTCAATCCGCCGGTGTGCTCGTGGACGACTCGTCGAAAGAACTGCCCAACAACTGGCTTGATCGGCGAGGATTCGTCGATCCGGTGACCGGCCTCTTCGGGAAAATTACCCGCAGCAGCGGCGGCAACGACATCGGATCGACAACGTGGTGGGTGGATTTCAGCAACTTTTTCGAAGGGGTCGGGGCGCTCGGCGGTGGCAATGTGACCATGATCGCCGGGAATGATGTGAGCAATGTGGACGGACTGGTGCCGACCAATGCCCGGATGCCCGGCAAGGACGCCCTGAACCAGCCGATTGCTCCCAACGCGGCTTCGCTGATCGAGCTCGGGGGCGGGGACTTGACGGTTCGCGCCGGACATAACATCAATGGGGGCGTTTACTACGTCGAGCGCGGGAACGGCGTCTTGAGCGCCGGGAATCAAATCCTCACCAACAGCACTCGTTCACCGTCTCTCACCACAATTACTGGCGATCCTCCGCTGGACTCCCACACCTGGCTGCCGACCACGCTCTTCGCCGGGAAGAGCAGCTTTCAAGTCAGCGCCGCCGGAAATGTTCTCCTGGGTCCGGTCGCCAACGTCTTCTTACTGCCAGAGGGTTATAATAACACCTATTGGGACAAAACTTACTTCTCGACCCTGGCTTCCAATGCGGCGGTCACCGTCTCTTCGCTCGGCGGCAGTGTTACGCTGCGCGAAAGTGTTTCCACCACCACCAATGGGGTGGCGCCTACCCTCGAGGCGTGGCTGCAAAATGTGTCCATTTTGGATCAGAGTGGGAATAATCTTTCCTATTATCAACCATGGCTCCGCCTCGATGAAGACAACGCGGATCCATTCTTCACCACTGCGTCCATTCAGACCGGAACATTCAAGGTCACGGCTTTCTCCGGGGATATCAATGTAGTGGGACCGCTCAATCTTTCACCTTCGCCGACCGGAACCATCGAACTGGCGGCGGCCGGGGCGGTCAATGGCCTCCAGCCAAATGGCACATCGTCGCTCGGCGCGATCAATTGGGTATCGAGCATTATCGATCTTTCCGATGCGTCGCCGACTGCCATCCCGGGCATCACGACTCCTTTCGCCTATCGCTCGACCTTGTCGAATCCGAATACACCGGCTGGCAATCGGACCACCGACAACACCAGCGGGTTTCTCACTTTTGTGGACAAACTCTTTGCGGAAACTGGCAGCACCACTGGCGCCGCCGCCGGTTTGTCGACCAAGGTCGCGCTGCACGCGCCGGGCCCGCTCCACGAGGGCGACTTCCAGCCCGTGCGCATCTATGCCAATGGCGACATTTCCGGACTCACCCTTTTCTCCGGCAAGGAGGCACAGGTCGTGGCCGGGAACGATATTACCGACATCGCGCTCTACATTCAAAACGTCAACACCACCGATACCAGCATTGTCTCTGCGGGACGCGATATCATTGCCTTCAATGCGAACTCGACTCTGCGCAGCCTCGCTTTCACGGCGGGCAACAGCGGCGATGCGCCCCGGGCGGGTGACATCCAGATTAGCGGTCCTGGCACGCTCGAAGTGCTGGCCGGCCGCACGGTTGATCTCGGGACGGGAGCGGAGAACGCGGACGGCACTGGTTCCGGGATAACTTCGATCGGTAATGCCCGTAACCCGGCCCTGCCGTTTGAGGGCGCAAATGTGATTGTGGGTGCGGGAGTGGGTACTTCAGCCCTTGGCCTGGCCAACAGCAATCTCGATGTGGATACCTTTCTCCGGCAATACCTGGGCTCTGGCTCCGGGACGACCGTGGGGGGAGTGGATTACTTTTCCGAATTGCAGGACTTGCTGGGCCCCGATGCAAAGTTGACCCGCTCTACTTTGGATACCCTTCCGGAGGAACAGAAGGCCGCTCTTGCCCTGCAACTCTTCTATCTTATCTTGCGTGACTCGGGGCGGGCGCACAATGACCCCACGAGCCCGACTTTCGGTACCTATGCCGACGGCTTTGCCGCCATTGCCAAACTGTTTGGCACGACCAGCGGCACGGGCACGATCAATACTCGCGCCCGGGATATCCGGACCCGCAGTGGCGGATATATCAATATCTTCTCTCCTACGGGCGGTCTGCAATTGGCTACGGCCACTATCGGCAATCCGGAAATTCCGCCGGGTATCGTCACGGAAGCCGGTGGCGCGATCTCGATCTTCACCAAGGACAATGTTGATATCGGTATTTCTCGAATTTTCACGCTGCGCGGTGGCGACATCATTGTCTGGTCCTCGGCAGGCAATATTGCGGCCGGTTCTTCAGCCAAGACTGTCCAAAGCGCCCCGCCCACGCGCGTGGTCATCGATCCGCAGACAGCCAATGTCGCGACCGACCTGGCGGGTCTGGCCACTGGGGGCGGCATCGGTGTGTTGGCCACTGTGGAGGGGGTCAAACCTGGAAACGTCGACCTCATCGCTCCATCCGGTGTCGTCGATGCAGGCGACGCGGGCATTCGCGCCACAGGCAATCTGAATATTGCGGCGACAGCCATTCTCAATGCTGGTAACATTCAGGTCGCCGGCACTTCCAGTGGGGTGCCCAGTGCGCCGACGGTGGCCGCCCCGAATATCGGCGCCCTTTCATCCGCCAATAATGCTGCGGCCGCGCAAAATACCGCGACGGACGCGGTCAACAAAAGGAACGAACCTCCGCCGATCGAGGAACCACCGTCCGATATTACCGTGGAAGTCCTTGGCTACGGCGGTGGAGAAGGCGGGACCTCCAGCGATACACCCGCGAGTCAATAGCGCCGGCTCCAGCTTGGAAAATTTCACCGGATCGTAACTATGAGCCGGGGAGACCTTCCGGCATGATGATCGTCCAACCCTTGAGCCCCGGTGGGGCAAAAAAGCTCAAATCCATGTTCTCGTCCCGTTATTTCCGCATCATCTCCACCGCACTGATTCTGCAGTTTGCGTGCGCCCACTCGACCCCTGCCCTCGAAATCGTCATTCTCGAACCCAAGGCGGCCGAAGGAAACGTGGAGGCGATGTTTGAACTAGGCCGCGCCTATCTTCACGGGCAGGGTGCGCCCCATGACGAGACCAAGGCTTTGCTGTATTTTCGCCAGGCGGCGGAGAAGGGACATGCGAAGGCCCAGCACAATTACGGGCTCATGTTATTGGAAGGCCGGGGTGCGGAGGCCGATCCCGCCCAAGCCGCCAAGTGGTTTCGGTGCTCGGCTGAGCAAGGCACGGCGCGCTCGCAGGAAACATTGGGCCTGATGCTATTGGAGGGACAAGGCGTCGGGAAGGACACGAAGAAGGCATTGGAGTGGCTGCAAAAGGCGGCTGCACACGGCGAGTCGGAAGCGCAACTGCGCGTGGGGTTGGCCTATTACGGCGGGGATAATATAGACCAGGATTACACTCAGGCGGCCCACTGGCTCACCCTCGCGGCGGTGCAGGACAAGATCGCGGCAATGAATGCTCTTGGTTCTCTCTATGAGGACGGATTGGGTGTGACCACGGATCTGGAGCAGGCTGTTCGTTGGTACAAGAAAGCGGCCGACGCGGAAGATGCCAAAGCGCAGGCCAATATAGGTCGACTTTACGCCACGGGCACCGGCGTGGAGCGTGATCCGGTGAAGGCCTACGAATGGCTCGCCCGGAGCGCAGCTCATGGGGAGGCATTGGGCGCCAATCTCCTTGCGGACCTGAAGAGAGGCCTTACGGCGGGTCAGATTACGGAGGGAGAACGCCGGGCTTTGGAGCCCGTGGGAAAATAACCTGTTTACGAATTTATGCTACCCCGATTCACGTTCCTGATGTGCTGTTCGCTGGGTTGCTGCGCGCTTCTCCGCGCGGAGAGCTCTTCTCCTGATCAACCGGAACCCGCGATTGAACACGCGCAGAAACTCGTGGAGGCGGGCAAATTCACCGAGGCGGAGAAAGAATACGAGGAGATCGTGCGGGCCGACATCGCATCTCTCGGCGAACAGAACCCAAAAACTCTGACGGATCGCGTCACGCTGGCCGTGGCCAAGTCGAAGGTGGGTGACACCCTGGCCGCAGAGGACGAGTTGCGAGCTCTGCTCGCTCTCTATACCCGCCGTCGCGGTCCGGAGCACGAGGAGACCATCTCCTGTCGGATTGCGCTCGCGCTTTTGCTCGACGATTTGGGGCGCACGCGGGAGGCACTGACCGAGTTTCGTCAGATCCTGGAAATTCGGGAGCGTGTGCTCGGCCCGGATGATGTGGAAGTCGCACGTGTGAGGCACATGCTGGGGGATGCGTTGGTGAGTTCCCATCAATTGGACGAGTCGCTGCCGCTCTATCGCCGGGCTCAAGCGGTCCTGGTGCGGGAATTGGGTCCGGAGAATCGCGAAACTCTTTTAAATCGATCCAACCTCGCGTGCGCGCTTGGCGAGAAAGGGGATTTTGACACGGCGGAAACCGAGCTGAAAGACATTCTGTCCACCCGTGAGCGTTTGCTCGGGTCTGACGATGTGAGCGTGTATATGACGTGCTTTTACCTGGGGCGGATCCTTGCCGGGCACGGGCATCTCGACGATGCCTATACTTATGCCACGCGTGCACTCACTGGCTTGCAGACTAAATTGGCGCCCAGCCATCCGCTGATTATCCGGGCTGGAAATCTCTGTGCCGAACTTAAAGCGGACATTGCCCGGCACGCGCGGAAAGAGGATCCCCACGCTAATCCGCAATAGGACCGCTATCCTGGATGCTTACTGCGCTGGGGTCGCCTGGATCGACTGTAAGTAGGCTTGTTTCTGCATCGCGGCAAATGCCTGGGCTCCATAGAGCACACGGTAATCCTGGTCGGCGATCCATTGCGCATTTTTCCAGCGCGACTTATAGCCCGGGTCGGCGGGATTTCCGGCTGCCGCAACGAAGTCCGCGGCCAACTGGTCCTGAATAGCGGCCTGCGCCTCGCTCACAGGGGAGTCTGGGGGTGGCTCGGCCAGGATCGCCGGGAGGACACCGGGCCCGCCCGATCCTTGGATGACTCTGGCCAGCGATGGGCTGATGTTGGCCGGCGCACCGTCACCGGTGATGTCGCCGCTTGCGGGCGTACGCTGGCCGGAGCCAACTGCGGGTGAGTTGCCGGCGACGTATGGCCGGCTGGGCGAATCGGGATGCGATGCCGCACTGGAACTGGAAATGGAAGATGAGTTATCGCGAGATAGAGTGGCCGGTGGTGCGCTCTGCTCCCGGTGACGATCTGACAGCCGTGGGGTGAGGGGAGCGCTGGCTGCTGCTGCGGGCGTTTCGTCTCGGAACTCCTGCGGTTGCTCGGTGCCTGGTGCCGCCAAAGGAGTCGGACTCCAGGATGGAAGAGCCGCCGTGGTGGAAACTGGTGAAACCACCACTGGCGACAGTGATTGTGCGGGAGAAGAGACGAAATGGTCGAGGACCGCTCCGAGCAGAATGGCGTTGAGGGTCAACGAAAGAACCAAGGGGAGATTGCGAATTAGATTCGGAGGAAATTGGGACATAGGGTGCGGTGCTAATTCAAGTGGGGCTGGGTGGGAGTCGGGAGGAAAACGATGGGGCGTCAGAAAAGCGAAAAACCAGTGCGGGGATGGAACCCGCACTGGTTGAAGTAGCAGCCCGGATTTACGCCGGGCGCGACAGGTTGGTGAGGTCCGCGGCTTAGAAGTATTTTGCCGTGATCTGTGCGCCTTCCTTGAGGCGGGTCACATTCATGGTGGAGAGCTTCACGTTGGGCTGCAGGCTGGCTTGGGCCGTGTTGAGAATGCCTGTCTTCAGGTTGTTGCCGAAGGTGAGCTTCACCGCCGGACCGCCATCGGTCGTGCCATCGCCCAGGTTGCTGCGCCAGAGGATGTGCTCAAAGCCCCAGAAGGTGTACTGACCTTCCTGAACGGCCGTGACCGAGAAATCCACGCCATTCCAGAGGAGCGGCACGCCGGCGGGCGAACCACCGATGGCAGAAGCCGCATCGCTGACGCCGAGATAGGTCATCACGTAGCCAGCGGTATAGCCGAAGCCATTCGGATCATAGGCCGAGGCGTCGAGGACATGGTTGGTGAAGCCGCGCAGCGAACCGCCGCTGCTCTCGCCACTATTGCCGTCGGTGATCGGCACGCCATTGATGGTCGTCGCCGGATACAGATTCAGGGCGGTGATGTGGAAGGGAGTGACGGTGTCGATGGTGGGCTGGTACTGTTGGACGCCATTGAATACGCCGACGCCGCTTTCGGCCATCGCGACGATGCGCGTGCCGGAATCGGGATCACGACCGGCAGCATAGACGACGGCGCTTTCATCGGCATTCGCGCCGGTGAAGAGGGCCAGCGGAACGGAACCACCGGTATAGAGATACTGAGCCAGGCCCGGATTGATGCTCACGCCCGTCGGAAAGCCCGCGCTAGCCACGAAGCGGAACGGAATGACACCGACAGTGGCGTCGGTCAAGTGCAAGTAGGTCTTGCCCAGGAATGTTCCATTGAACAACGTGCTGGACTGCAGGTTGTCGGCCATCGCGATATCCGGCCGAACGACTTCCGCTGGGTTGGCGGTGTTGCGCGGGTCGGCGTTGGCCGTGCCGGTGGCGCCGTCGGGCAGGAAGCGGACCGTCAGGGCGGCGGCCGCGTTGCCGGCGACCGTCTGGGTACCACCTGCGGAACCGGACCAGGAAGCCTTGATCGTGACGGTGTTGCCGCCGACGCTGCCGCCGGTCCAGGTAACGGCGTTGGCGCTGGTCAGCGACGCATTGTCCGAAGCTGTGACGATCGTCCCGGTGCCGGCGAGGAGCGCGCTGATGGCGTTGACGGTTGCGCCACGGAAAGCGGTCGAACCGGTGATGTAGATCTTCGTCTGCGCACTGGCAGTGGCAGCGAAGGAGACGGCGAGGAGACCCGCCGCGAGGAGTTTAAGCAATTTCATTAAGTTTATCTTGGTTGGTTTGGGAGTTGGTTTTGCGAGGAGACTTAGGCGATGGCCGAACGACGGCGGCGAACCAAGCCGAGGAGAGCCGCGCCACCGGCGAGAGCCGTGAGCGTGGAAGGTTCCGGAACGGAGGCGACGTTGAAGGTGATATTGCCGGTGCTATCGGTGGTGAAGTTGCCCAGATAGGTGCCCGCGGCGCCAGAGGCGCTGACCGGCAGGCGGAACAGATCCAAGGCAGTGCCATTGGGGCCGCCGGCAAACGAGCCTTCCAACGAACTGTCGTAGGAAGAGTTGAAGGAAACGCCGCCGCCGTCCGCCGCATGCACCGCGGAGAACCAGCTACCGGCTTCTCCTGTGGACTGAATCGCGGCGCGGGTGCTGTTGGGTGCCGCAGTATCATTCGAGAGGGTCGTCCGGAGAGTGACGATGGCCGTGTTCGTTTGATTCTGCGCGCTGTTGGCGCGGCTGTTCCACGCCGTCTCCGGAGTGCCGAAGGTGTTTTCGCCCTTGGAGGCGTATTCGGTGTTGAGTGGGTCGGTTCCGATCAACGGATTGACCGTGCCGACAACGCCCCAGAACAAATCCGAACGGGTAGCCCAGTTTGCGCCGAAGGTGTTGGCCAGATCGATACCGATATTGCCGATGTTGATCCCCGAGGCGCTGTTCAGCACGAAGCTGCTCGTCGCGTTTTTGTAGATGGATGCCTGACCGATATCGATCAAGTAGTCGAACGACGAGCCTGTGCCGCCGGTTGCCCGGAAGCCAAGGTACAAGTCGCCGTTGCTCACCGTGACGGCGGCGTTTGCAGAGCCCGCACCGGCGATCGATCCGACCAGGGCCAGAATCGACACGCCGAGGAGGCTATGTAGGGTTTTCATTTTCATATGTAGATGGTTTGCTGTGAGGCAAGGCAGCGGGTGGTTCAAAGTGGAGGGGTTGAACCAGCAGCCAAATTGCTTGTTGAAAGCAGACCAAAACCCAGTGCTCCTACGCAATAGACCTGAGGTTAAATTCAGGTTACGGGTAGATGACAAAAACTAACACCTGGCAGGATCGAGGCGATCCCGCCCCGGCGAGCCTGCCACCCCGGAAGCCGCTTGTTTGCAGGAGTCGCACGCCGACGCATCGGAGGCAAGAGCGGTAATGTTACATTTGTGTCGTTATAGCGAGGTACCTATCAGCCGCGGACGGCAGCAGCGCGAGGACCCAGGCGAAAACCAGCCGGGCGAGAGACCAAGTAATGTTCAGGAAAGCGGGATTTATGGGAGCGCGTCCGGCACCTGGCGCTGGCCGGGACGGCCCGCCCAAGCGAACGCGGAGTCCGTTTAGTAGGGAAGGTATCTATTGCTCACGCTGCTGCTTCCGCCACCATGGCGTCGTCGCCTTCGCAGACGGACTTCTCCCGTGGGATTGCGAGTGGCTGCCGGATCCGCTCCGTTCTCTGCGCGACGGTCTCCACATCGATGCGCTGCAGGTTCTCCGGCCGGCGCGCCCAGGCGATTTTCTCTTCGTCGCTGAAGTCCTCCCACCGGCGACCGGGCTCCGACCCGGCCTTGGGTGCGGGGTCGTTCCTGACCGTGGCCTTGCTGCCATCACTGCCGCGCTTCTTTTCCACGCGCTTCGCCTCCGCCCGCTCCCGCTGGAGTTGCACCTTTTCGCGTAGCAACTCCAACCGCTCCCGCTCCAGTTTGAGCTGTTCGGCCCGATGCTCGGCGCGGTGCATCTTCATGAGGTCGTCGCACATTTGGCGTTGCTTCTTCCAAGCCTGTTCGCCGTTCATGGATTCAATCTCCTTGGTGGATACCACATAACGCGAGTTGAGCCACAACTGGAACACCTCGCTCATCCGCATCCGGTTTTGCCCCGTGGTTTTCAGCTTCTCGCCGCGCTCGTAGAGGTACTCGGCGAGGACGAGGGCTTCCTGATAGCGGAGCCAATCCTGATAACCGCCGTTCTTCCACTGGGAGAGGTTGTGCTCGCTGACGGGGTGGCCGTCGAACTCGGCCTGGACGAGGGTCTGGACCTCTGGCAGGTCGTTGAGCCAAGGGACGAGCGACTTGGCGGTGGCGCCCTTTTCCAGGCGCCGGTTGATTTCTTCGCGGATCGGCTTGGGCAGCCGGGCAATTTTGCCGCAGCGGTTGGGATTATTCATGGGTGCGATTGGGTGCGATTACTCTGTAGAGGTAGTGACAGGCGCCAGGTAATCCCGCAGTCGCGGGACCAAGTGGCGGCACTGTTTGCGCGAGGCGGCGAACACCGGATTTGGGGTGTTTGACCCTCCTCAATGGCGTTTAGTTGAGCGATATAGGAGTTCATATTTCGGATATATGAACACTCAAATAAGCGGAGTCAAATGGAAATTTCGTGCCGGGGAGTCGTGTTTGACCTTGCCGCATTCCACCCGATTCTCAGGGGCCTGCGAAAGCGCCAGCTAGAGTTTGGGCCGACCCGCTTTGGCATCGCCAACGCCTTCAAATTCCGCAGTGTGGTCCAGGCGATGGTCGAGGTAAGCATCGACATCTCGGGTCACGCCACACAACGCGTTTTTGACGTTTGGAAATCGAGCAAAGTTTTCGCTTACGTCATCACCGTTTGCGATGAGGTCAGCGCCGAGCGTTGCCCGATCTTCCCCGGCGTGACCCAGTGCCTGCATTGGAGCTTCCCCGATCCGTCGGCAGTCATCGGAAGCGGGGAAACCAAGCTGGCGGAGGCGCGGCGTGTCCGGGATCTGATCAAAGCGAAGATCGGAACGTGGTGTGCAGAGATTTGCGAAGTCGCCGGAACACTTGGCTGAGTGCCAGCGGCGAACTTGTGGAGATGCAATGCGCTCGTCTCCGAGCTTCTGCCGAATCAGCTTTTCAGCTTGGGATCAGGCGCTTTTCCGGATGTCGCCTTGGGCTTGCCAACTTTGTCCGGTGCCGGCGTCGCTTTCGTTTCCGGAGTGCCCGCGTCGACCGGTTTGATTCGTTGATCGACCAGCTTGTCTTGATAGTCCTCGAACAAGCTTTGCAATTTCACGCGGGTGATGCCGGTGAAGGGCTCGCGCGCGGAGAGAGCGTCGCCCAGACCGAATTTTTCGTAACGGGCGAGAATGTCATTGGCGATTTTGAACATGCTGGCGTTCTTGGTCTGCTGGTCGGCGACACGCCGGTTGAGCTCGATGGTTTGGGTCTCGAGTTTGGCGCGCTGCGCTTCCTTGGTATTGGCGATGTCGGTGATCCGTTTGTGGTCGGCCTGCCACTTCGCCAGTGATCCTTGCAGGTCGGCAATCTGTTTGTCGCGCTCTTCGATCTTGGCTTGCTGGTCGGCGGCGGCCTTGTCGGCCGCAGTTTTGTCGGTCGCCAACTGTTTGGTGATCTTCTCGATTTGCTCGGTGAGCGCTTTGCTTTTTTCCTCGGCTTCGGTGAGTGCGGCCTGGGCCACGGCCTTGTCATTGTCGGAGGTGCGCAGTTGCAGCATGGTATTGCGCAAGGATTCCCGCAGCTTTTGTTCGGCGGCGCTGGGTTGGGCGTTTTGCGCCCTGAGGGAGGCGGTGGGGCACGCCAGCAGGATGGCAAAGGCGATGAGGAAGGGGCGCGAATGGGTCATAACTAAAACTTGCCGTTGATATCGACTTGCAAGACATCGCTCTTGAAGGGCGGGCCGACGATGCTGTCGGCACTCATCCACCAGACGCCGAGCCACACGTTGCGGGACAGGGCCAGGTTTCCACGCAGGGTGTAACCTTTCAGATTGGTTCCGTAGAGCGGGGCGCCAAAGTCGGCATCGGTAAAGCCGTCGATGACCGCGTCGGATTCGACGTGACGGTAGTCGATGCCCACATTCCAATCGCCGAATTTTTCCATGGCCGGCTTGCCGACCCGGATGCCGATGTTCCACGCTGTATCGCCGCCACTATAGGCGCCGACACCACCGATGGCGGTATTTGGGCCGCGATTGTTGACGGCAATGCTGTTCGCGTAGGGCCGATCCAACGCGAGATTCTTGACCCATTGGCCGTAGAGCGAAATCTGCGCGGGCTCGAACCGATTGTAATCGATCTGGCCGGAAAACGCGAGTTCGTGAAACGACGACGCGAGGCCGAAGTATTGGAACTGGTTCGTCGTCCCGAAGCCATTGGTGGCATCCGGGGTGATGTTACGCAGGGCCATGTAAGTATTGCCGTTCTGCGCGAAAGACGGGCGGCTGTCGTCGGTGTTGCCGGCATCCTGGGCCGTGAGCGGGGTGAAGGGATCGGATAGCTTCCCTTGGGTATTGTAGAAGTAGTAATACTGGCCCGCCACCTTGGCGGAAAGGTCCTTGGAGATTTTCAAGTTGGTACCGAGCTGGGCGCCATAGAGATACTTGTCTTCGCTCCGGAACTTGCTGGGGTTGTTGGTGGCGAAGTTGAAATCGGTATTGAAGACCGGGAAGGCGCCGCCGTTGAAGAACGGCGTGATGCCCTTGGCCACTTCATATTTTGCCTGGATGGCGACGCCATCGAAGCCGAGGTCGCGCGACCAGATCATCGAGGTCGGATCCCAGAATGGGTTTTCCATGCGCCCGACGGTGACGGCGAGATTCTTGTTCGTCTGCCCGCCGGTTTCGTATTTCAAAAAGGCGCGGTCGATCCAGACCTGATATTTGCTGAAATTTCCGCCCTGGGCGTTGTTCGCCAGGCCGAGGCTCTGATTCTCGGTGACCGGGCTGTTGTCCTGGCCGCTGCCGATGCGCAAGCCGACGGTGAAACCTTCGCCCATGCTGATCTCCGCGCCGAGTCGTGTGCGGATGCGGAAGCGATTGCGACTTTGATCCACATTGTTCTGCGGCGAAAAGACGGTGCCCGCCACGTCGAAGGGGGCACCGGCGTTGATGGCGTTAAAGATTGGGAAGGCGCCCGTGTTATCATTGCCACCGGGGAAGAAAACGCCCTCGTAACGGACGCGAATATCACCAGCGACGCGGAAACGGGGCACCCAGTCGGGAACGGAATTGGGGGCGGCCCAATTCTCGGCCCTCGCCTTGGCCAGGACTTCCTCTTTGATTTCGTCGCGCATCTGCGCCTTGACGGATTCGGGGATATAAGTGACGCGGACCTGGTCGTCTGTCATGGGTGGCGCCGTCTGTTGGACGGCGGCTTGGGCCGCTTCGCGGGCGATGGCGACGTCGTGCTGGACGGTCGCCGCTTGCGCGTGGGCGACGGCGGCGTCTTCTTCCGCGAGGCGGATCAAGTCTTGCGAATCCTGCTTGGTGAGGACGCCGCGCTCGACGAGACGGTTGATCAGATTGACGGTTACGTTTTGGGAGGGGCCCGTGGAACCGGTGATCGGTTCCCTGGCAGCATCGGCCCTGGCGAGGAGGTCGGTGGTGTTAGGGAGCAGGTCATTGGCGGCGAGCTGGCCAGTGGCGGTCGAAGTGACGGCCGGGACCTCCGCTCTAATGGATGCGGCATTTTCCTCCGGCGTGGCCGGTCGCCCGGCGATGCCTGGGATGGGGGTGGCGGCGCACCACACGGTGGCAAGCAGCCAGACACATCGGCGGAAGACATATTTTTCTTGGAGCATAAAAACAGTGAAAGCTCAGCTAGGGCCGGCGGGCGGTGAGGCGCATGACGATCGGCATCGGCATGCCCGCGGGCGGAGGTTGGTCAAGTTGGAGATTGGTGAGGATTTCGTTCTGGATGACCTGATCGAGCGTCGAGTCCCCCGTCTTCGTATCGAGCATGGCGCGGGTGATGCGGCCTGTGGTATCGGACCACACGCGGACCTGGATCTTGAGGTTGGCCTTCTTGGTCTTGCTGTTGCTGCGCAGTGCGCTCGCGACTTTCGATTGGACCTGACCGGCAAAGGCGCCCCATTTGCTGCCGCCGCCGCCGGGTTGTCCGCCGAAGGTGCCGCCACCATTGCCGCTGCCGCCGAGGCCAGCCATGCCGGGGCCGGCGCCCTTGAGGTTGGTGCCGAGCGCCTCTTTCGGCGGCTCAGGAGCTTTGGGAGCTTCCACCTTCTTTTCCTCGGCTGCGGTTTCCTGGACCATCTTTTCTTCCTTGGGAGGCGGGGGTTGAACTTTGGGTGGCGGAGGAGGGGGAGGGGGAGGAAGTGGAGGCAGCGGTTGGATGCTCACCATGCGCTCGGGGGCTTTCGGCGCAGTCGTGCTCTTGACTCCGCTGAGGAAATACGCCGCGCCGCCGCACAGTAAAACAACCGCGGCGATGATGATCTTTGTCCGGTGGTGCGCGAAAAACCCATCGTTCTCGTCCTCATCGGTCAGCTTTTCGTAATGGTGGATTGGGCGAGGCGGCAGGGCGGGCCTCGCAGAACCGGCTGAACGAGTAACGCGGCGCTTGGGGATCGCCTTGCGTTGCTTCACGGGGCGGCGAGTCGTCCCATCGGCCTCGTGGATCTCCGGCTGTGGTGCGGATTCACCGGACTCCGAAACAGCCGTCGGTGCGGAGGATTGAGCTGGTGGATGTTCGATGTTTTCGAGTTGGTCCTTCATGGCGTCAGGCTGGGTGGCAGCTACTTCTTGGGCTTCGTCGCGAGGCCGATGTTGGAAAATCCCACGCGCCCGACGGTATCGAGCACATCCATGATGGTTTGATACGGCGTCGCAGTATCTCCCCGAATGACGATGGGGGCCTCCGGGGTCTTGGCCTTGACAGCGCCGAGCTTGGCTTCGAGGTCTGCGAGCGTGGTCGGCTCGGCATTGAGTTTGATGTTACCTGAGTTATCGACCGTAATGGCCTGCATCTTCGGCCCCTCCATTTTCGATGGTGCGCCAGCCTTCGGAAGATTCACCTTCACTCCCTGAACGCCGGCAGTGGTCATGATGATGAAGATCAAGAGCAGCACCAGGTAGAGATCCACCATCGGGGTGACGTTGATATCGTCGTAGGACTTGTTATCGCCAGCTTGCATAGTCGTATCAGTGTCCGCCTACGGCTTCTTCCTCGCTCTGCGCTTCGGAATAGAATTCAGCGACTTTGGCGACGAATTCATTGATGAAAATGTCCATCTCGCTGATGGCGTCCTTGATCTGGGTGCTGATGTAGCTGTAGGCGAACAGTGAGGGGATCGCGACAGCCAGACCGGCCACCGTGGCAAGCAGCGCACCGGCGATGCCGGGCGCGATCGAGTTCACCTCGACCTGACCGGATTTCGCGATGACCGCGAAGGTGATCATCACGCCGATGACCGTGCCGAGGAGGCCGAGGTACGGCCCGCCGGCGATGCCGATCGTTAGAAAGACGAGGCTGCGGTTGAGCTTTTGGGTTTCGCGCACCATCCCGCCGTCCAGGGTCGCCCTGATCGCCTGCATTGAGCGCCCAGAGAGTCCGCTGAAGTCATCCTGGGCGGCGGCGACGCGGTCCTGGATTTCCGACGAACCAATCTGGTAAAGATGATAAAGCGGCGACTGCCGCAGGACTTTCTGCATCTTGGGAGATGCTCGGCCGCCCATGCTGTTGATGCTGTCTTCGTTGCCGTGATCGAGCACGTGCAGATTGGACGAGAGGTCGTCCCACTGCTGGAGAAAAACCTTGGTGGCCCGGCCGATCTGGCCGAGGTAGAGCAGCTTGAGTACGGCCACGATGCCGGCGATGAGGGCGAGGATGAAGCAAAGCCCAATTACTACCCAGCCGTCGAAGGTCAGTGACTTGGAGATATCAAGAATAAGCGAAAATTGCTTGGTGATTTCACTCTCGCCGCCTTTTCCAGAGGCTTCATCCGGGCCGACCGTCAGCACCTTCGCCGCCTTTTCGCCGCCGCCCTGAATAACGCTGGAGAGTTTGAACACGGCTTGCGGACGAGCCGTTTTCGAGATTTGCAACTCGTCTAGATCGCCGGCATATCCGGGTTCGCCTTCTGCATCCGCAGCACCCGGTTGTCCGTCGTGGCCGAGCAACGCCTGAGTATTCAGGGGAGGGACCTTGGCGGCGAGGATGGCGTAGCTCTCCCCGTCGAGATACACCTTGATGTCCGTGCCCGAGGAAACAACGGCAAGATGCCGCCACGCATTCACGGCGACGGGCTGGCCGTCGGCGCTCCGCAGTGTGCCACCGGCGCCGGTGACTTCCACGTAGGGAATGCCATTGTTGAGACCAATGATGAAGGCGTTGGCGTCTTCGTGACGGCTGTATAAAACGGCATTTGCGGTTAGGGCGCTGGGCTTGATCCATGCCGACCAGGTCAGCACCTGTCCATCGCTCCAGGCGAGCGTGGCGGTCTTCGGAATGGTGACGGAATTCTTTCCACTCAACCGCAGGCCGCTGCTGATCTGCGAGCCGTCGACGACCACGCCGGGGGTTTCCGCATTGTTGGCATTGCCCGTGGAATCCTTTGGCGGTGCGCCTTTTTCCGCGAAGTGATAGACGAGCACCGTGTCGGCGTCATAGGTGGCCTTCGGATCCTCGACGCGCAGCGCATTCTGACCGGCGTTGCCGTAGTAAAGCCAGAACGTGCCGGGGGCTCCGGCTTTCAAATCCGGGACTTTCACCCACACATAGGCTTCATTGAGCAGACCATCGAATTTTTCGATGTGAAAAGGCAGCGGCGTCTTATCGTCCGCCGCGACGAAGCGCAGATCGCTGGCGTCTTCGCGGGCGTTGGCAAACTGAAAATTGCCTTCGTGCAATCGAATCAGCACTACCGTGGTCATCGGGGCGTCGCCGGCGTTCAGGCCTGCGGGGGCCGTATCAACGGTGATCTTTTTGCGAATCGTCCACTCGGGATTCCACCACGCGTGTGCCGAAGTGGAAATGGAGAGCAAGGCGAGAAGGCCCAGAAACAGAAGTTTTCGGAAACCAACCTTGGCTGGGGTAGGGGTGATAAGCATGCGATGTACGGATGAAAAGTGGCTGGAGAAAACGTCAGAAATCGGCCCAGACGCGGAAGGTGAACAACCAGTCGTGAGCGACGGTGTGGGATTGGCTGATGAGCGGAAGGCCAGCATCGAGGGAGCCGTTGAAATGATCGGAAAGACGGATGCGGCTGCCCGCGCCGATACTGGCCAACTCCCAGTGCGCATCCTGCTCCGGTAAGGGATCGTTGATCGTCACATAGCTGCCGTCGAAGAACGCATAGACGCGCCATTCGGTGGTGGTGCTCCCGGCCCAATTGAGGAGGGAGGGGCTGCGCAACTCGATGGAGCCGATGACCGCATTGTCACCGGGCACTTCGCCCTCGAGGTAACCGCGGACACTGCTCAGGCCGCCGGCGCTGAACTGCTCCGCGCTCAAGAGTGGCTCGTCGGCAATTTGGCCCTGCACTTTCGCCATGACTTGGAAGCCACCGGGCAGGTCGTGTTCGTGGGTAAGATCGCCACGGAAATAGAGGAAATCGCCGCTCGATTTGTAGCGGCTGTTATCAAAACTGGTCTCGCTGCTGCCCATCCCGCGCAGATGGAAATAGAGCCCCGCATTGAGATCGGTACTGTACCCTAGGGAGTTCTTATCTCCCCGCCCAAACCAAGTACCGCTGTAAGCGATGCTGAGCGGGTAGTAACTCGTCGGTGCGGACGTAACGTCGAGACCGAGCAGGACGTTTTGCTCGTAATGCTTGTAATCGATACCCAAGCTGAGAGAGTGGACGTAATTGGTGAGTTGCGGCAGGGTGAAGCTGGCCCGTAATCCGACCGTTTCGCCTTTTCCCGCCACCGCCGCTCCGCCGAGAGTGGACACATTGGAGTCCTGCTTGGTCGCCTGCAAAGTCAGCGTGAGCCAGTCCACATGAGGCAGGCGGGCGAGATAGTAGCCGGAGATGACCTTCACATCCTCGCGATTCTGGGGCGAGATCTGAAAGCTGACGCCTGCAGAGTGACCGAGTTGCCAGAGGTTGCCGTAACTGATGCCCCCGTTAATGCGCAGTTCAGACGTATCCGGACTATAGCGGTTGTTCAGTTCCACGCTGCCGTGAAGCGGAAAGGTATCCTTGACCATAAGGTCGATATCCACGGTGCCGGGTTCCACGCCGGGACGGATGCTGTCAGAGGTGACGGTGACTCTTCTATCCGGCCATTGATTCAAGCCGATCATTTCGCGAGTGAGGTCGTTGAAGTTTGGCACATTCCCCGGTGTGAGGGACGGCGCGCCTTTCCGGATTGTATTCAGCGAATAGTAACGCGAGCCTTTGACCCGCAACCGGCCGACTTTGGTCTCGACCACTTCCAAGAATACGACACCACCGCGCCCCTGCTGTTGCGGAATTTGAACGGTGACAGTTTGGTATCCCTTTTCGTGGTAAACCCTTTCCAGTGCCGCCCGTGCGTGCTCGACGTCGTCGACCGTCCTGCCGGGACCTAAAAACGGATATACAGTGTCGCCGATTTCGATCGGCGTCAGGATCTTGGAGCCGAGGACGCGGTATTCCTGAATGAAAATGGGGCGCGCTGCAGGAGTAGGAGCCCCGGTTGGCGACTGGGAGGTAGCGCCTGTTGCCGGAACAGTCCCTGCGGCTGCGGCCGTTGCCGCATTCTCCTTTGGCGGTGCCGTGTAGTCCTTCGGTGCCTGAGCGTAAGCTACGCTAAAACCTGTCCAGCACAGCAGAATTGCCGATGCCGGAATAACCAGATGTTGCTTTGCATAGCAGGCCAAAACCATGAAGCTGAGTTGTAATTGCGAAGGCACATCCACGCACCGGCTAAAACGCGGACATTACGAGGAGGTGGTGATGATGGGTTGCGATTGGAGAAAAGGGTGCGGAAGGCGCTTTTGCGATGCGCAGCCAAACGGGCCGAAGGTTACTCTTTCAGGGGGAGACGCCCCAACTGCTTTATTGTAACATCTATGTGACGCTGCTCAGTCCGAGGTGGCTATTAATATAGAGCCACAATATACTCTCCCACAGTGGGTAAACGAAACGGGGCGATTACATGTTACAATTGCGTGACGACTTGCGATGGTATCCGGTGCACTGTCGTCAACGTGGTAACCCGTAATGGCGGGAGCAGTTTCAATCCGTCTCGGCCACCAGTTCGTCCTGTTGGGTCACGCGGACCACTTCCTCGATAGTCGTCTGGCCGAGCAGGACCCGTCGCCATCCGTCGAGCCGCAGCGTCTCCATACCGTCCAAAGTGGCTCGTTGTTTCAGCGCGCTACCGGTTTCCTTGCGGATGAT
This sequence comes from Chthoniobacter sp., assembly GCF_040003245.1. Classification (NCBI taxonomy): domain Bacteria; kingdom Pseudomonadati; phylum Verrucomicrobiota; class Spartobacteria; order Chthoniobacterales; family Chthoniobacteraceae; genus Chthoniobacter; species Chthoniobacter sp. The sequence continues at coordinate 15,330 of NZ_JBDUCX010000044.1, read as the reverse complement.
CAGTCGACGAAGGTTTTCATTGACCACACAGATCTCGTAGATGGCCATCCGCCCGCGATACCCGGTCTGGCGGCAGTGTTCACAACCGCGGCCATGATAAAACTTGGCGCCGACGGGAAAGGGTGCGGCGACTTCGCGTAGGTATTCGGGCAGGTAGCTGGTCTCTTCCTTGCAATCCGGGCAGATGGTGCGGACGAGGCGTTGGGCGAGAAAGCAGCGGACAACGCTGGCCAGGAGGAAGGGCTCGATGCCCATGTCGAGCAGGCGCGTGATGCCGCTCACGGCGTCGTTGGTGTGGAGCGTGGAGAAGACGAGGTGGCCGGTCATGGCGGCGCGGATAGCGATCTCGGAAGTCTCGAAATCACGAATCTCGCCGACCATCACGATATTGGGATCCTGACGGAGAATCGCGCGTAATCCGTTGGCAAAAGTAAGGCCGATTTCTGATTTCACCTCGATTTGGCTGACCCCGGGCAGGCGGTATTCCACCGGTTCTTCGATCGTGATAATGCGGCGGCTGACCGCGTTGATCGCGCTGAGGAAACAATAGAGGCTGGTCGATTTACCGGAACCGGTAGGGCCGGTGACGAGGATAATGCCGTTGGGTAGCGTCAAGAGGCTGCGGATCGCCTGCATCTGCGCCGCGCCCATATCGAGGCGGTCGAGACCGAAGTGTTGCACGTCGGTCCGTGAGAGCAGACGCAGGGAGATGCTTTCGCCATTGACCGTGGGGATAGTCGAAACGCGCACATCGATGTGGCCTTGATGCGTCGTCAGATTGATGCGGCCATCCTGGGGCAGGCGGCGTTCAGCGATGTCCATGTGCGCCATCACCTTGAGGCGCGAAATGATGGCGCTTTGCAAAACGCGAAGCTGCGCCGGGACGGCAACCTCATGAAGGATGCCGTCGATGCGGTAGCGGATGCGGAGGTCGTTTTCGAGCGGCTCGACGTGGATGTCGGTCGCGCGTTCCTGGATGGCTTCGCGAATGACCTGGTTGACGAATTTGACGACGCTCGCCTCCGGATTGTCGCCGGTGATGTCCTGGGACGTCTCGCGGGACTCGCCGTCGTAGTGCCGAGCGGTCTGCAGGATTTCCTCGAACGTCTCCGCGCCGACCCCGTAGAGCGCCTTGATCGCGCGCAGTAACTGGCCGCGGGGAGCCAGCACCCATTCGATTTTGCGCCCGCTGAGTTGCTGGGTGACCAGGCGGCGTGCAACTAGGTTGAAGACATCGTAGGTGGCCACGCGCACCGTGTTCTCGCTTTCGCCCAAGGGCAGCATCTGGTGCTTGAAGACGAAGCGGCTGGGCAAAAGGGTCAGCGCCTTACGTTCAATGCGGTCGGTTTCGACGGCCTCGAAAGGGGTTTGGAACGCGCGGCCCAGTTCCGTGGCGAACTTGATTTCGTCGACCTGGCCGGAGTTGAGAACTTCGCTCGTCCAACTGCCGCCCGGTTGCGGCTGCAAGGTCGAGAGCTCGGTGGCGACGCTGTCGTCCACGCCGGCTCCGTGCAGGACATCGAACAGGAGTTTCCGCGAATTCATCGGGACGGCGGTTACCGATTGGCTGGCGACTTGGAGGCCGGTTTCGCCGCCGGCGTCGCGGTGTTGCCGGTACGGAAGGGAACGGCCGGTGCGCTCAGGACTCTGTTCGGCGGGAAGAGAGAAGCTTCGAGGTTGGGCTCCAGATTCAGAAACTCCTCGGCGCGCTGACGCAATTGGCGGGCCTCGGGTGGCGTCCAGCTTACTTCCGGACGGACGAGAATAATGAGTTCCGTGCGGAGCTTTTCCTTGGTGGTATTGCTAAAGAGATAGCCGAGCAGGGGAATGTTGCTGAGGACCGGGACGCCGGATTTCACGCGGTTCTGGCTTTGCTTGATAAGTCCTCCGAGTACAAGAGTGCTCTCGTTGGGAACGGTGACACTCGTCTTCACGTAGCGCGTGGAGATGGTCGGAATATCGTTGTTATCGATTCGCGTCGAGCCGGAGACTTCATCGATCTTTTGCAAGATATCGAGGGAGACTTCGCGCTCGGAATTGATCAACGGCACCATTTCCAACTGGAGGGCCACGCGTTTGAACTGCACGCTCGAATTGCTGACAATGCCGTTGGAGTTGTTGGTGCTGTTCAGGGCGCTCTGGATGCTCGTTGGTACGGCAATTTCCTGGCCGGAGGCGATGATGGCCTTCTTGTTGTTGCGCGCTATAACGGTGGGCCGCGAGACGACGCGGAATCGGCTGGTGTTTTCCAGCGCGGTGACGATGGCCGACATTGAATTTCCTGCGGTAAAGTAGCCGGTGAGTCCGCTGCCGCCTACGGCGGCGACGACCCGCGGAAGCCCCTGGGTGAGCAGATTGCCCGGATTTAAGACTGGTTGATTGCCGTTGAAACTGACGAGATTGGTGGAGGTGCCCGACGCGGTAGTGGCGGCGCCTGTCGTGTTGGTCGTCGTGCCGGAGGCCGCCCCCGTCGTGCTAGTGCCGGCGGCGGTGGTCCCTGTGGCAGCAGTTCCGGTGTTGAGCTGAATAGGGCTGAGCCCGAGGCCGCTGCTGCGCAGGATATAGTCGACGCCGAACTGATGTTTGTCGTCCAGGTCGAGCTCCCCGATAGTGGTGTGCAGCATGACTTGCGGGATGCGCTGGTCGAGCTGATCGAGCAGACGGAAGACCTTCGCTTTCACATCTTCGCCGCCGATGACGATGATGGCGTTGGCATTTTTGTCGGCGATGATCTTGGTTGTGCCGATGACGCGGGCCTCCGGGGTGGTGTCCACGGGTTGCGTGGAAAGTCCCTCGCTGACATTGAAATCAGTCCCGGATCCACCGCTGCCATTGTTTCCTGAACCATTGCCATTGCGATTATTGTCCGCCGAATTGTTGGTGTTCTGCGCGGGCTTGGCGGATGGCGAAGACGAGCTTTCTTCTTTCATGCCGGGGTCCGTGATCGCCTTGACGACGACATCGAGGACATCCGCCACGGGCACGAATCGTAATGGGCGGGAAACTGGTTCGCCAAACTTGGCCGTCGAATCGAATTCGCCGATCAGCTTGCGGACGAAGACCATATTCATCTGGCGGGTGACCACGTGAATGCGATTCGTCCGGACGTCGGCGGTGAGCTTGATCTTGCCGACGATGATCGAATCCTCGGACAGGGAGGTGGCTCGGATTTCCACGGTCCTGTCGCCGGTCGATTCGACGACCGTGTTGGCCGGCAACGCGGTGCCGGCGGGAGTGGTGCGTTTCACTGGCAGCGCGCCGGGGGCACTGCCGTTGGCGGGCTGCTTCTCGAAGATCGCTTTCAGCTTCTCCAGCACGTCGCTGGCATCGGCGCGCTCAAGCGCGATGAACTCGCTGATCACTTCCGCGGGCGGAACGTCGATTTCGTGCAGGATATGCACGAGGCCCCGGATGGTTGCGCTGTTCTCGGTAATGAGGAGCGCCTGGGCTTTCGGAAGCGCAGTGATGTTGGTGTAGCCCCCTGGGGATTGACCGATAAAGCCGGTGAGCGTCTGCTGTAATTCGGTGGGGTCCGCGTAGTGCAGCTTGGTGACGAAGGTGACCACTTGTTCGCCGGCGGGAATGAGCAATTCATCGGAGATGATCGGGATCGCCGCGCCGCGCGGGTTCTTGCCGGTGCCCACCACCTTGACGATGTCACTGTTCTCGACGGGGATGAGGGTGATGCCGTTGAGCAGCAGGTTTATCTCAATGATCCGAATGGCTTCCTCCTTGGGAATGTCGCCCGTGACGACGATATTCACCGTCCCCGAAACCTGGTTGTCGACGACGATCCGTTTCCCGGTGAGCAACTCGTAAAAACCAAGCACTTCCCGGACGTCGGTGTTGGGGAATTGCAAACGCACGCTGCCATTGGTGGCGGCCGGTGGAGGTGCGGGATTCGCATTTCCGGCGGGAAACTGCGCACGGCTTTGGGACAGCGAGCAGAACGCGAAGAAGAGGCTGAGGATGAAGACACGGCCGGGCACGATGCAGTGCTAAAGGCCTCCGGGCGCCGGGGTCAAACTTCGCACCGTTTTGTAACCTGAAATTCACACGATCGCCATCTTTCCTGCGTGGGATTCGTGCACATTCGCTGTCCCATGCCTGCCCGCCGTGCCGCTTTCACCTTGTTGGAGATTTGCCTGACGCTCCTCATTGGCATGGTGCTGATTCTCCTGGCGGTCCCGAGTGTGGCGGGATTGTTCGCTGAGCAACGATTGCATGAATCGTATACGCGCTTTGAGCAACTCACCAACACCGCCCGCTGGCGGAGCGGCAGGGAACAGCAGCCGTACCGGCTCGTTTGGGACAGGCATCGCATCATTCTGAAAGCGGCTGCGAATGCCACTGGAGAAAGTGGGGAGGTGGAAAGCCTGGCGCTTTCCGACGACGAGAGCTTCCAACTGGTTCGGACGGCGGCGCTGGTCAATCCCGCTCCGGAAGAGTGGACATTCTGGCCGGACGGCACATGCGAACCGGTCGTGGTGAGCTATCGTGGTCGCAGCGGGCGATGGCAAGTGCGGTTTGATGCGTTCAATCCGCGAGGCACGTTTCAACAATCGGAGGCTTTGTGACGATGCGTTGGAATCATGACCATCACTTCCGGCGGCAGGGTTTCGCGCTCCTTGAAGCCATGCTGGCGGTGGCCATTTTTGCGATGGGTATCCTCGCCTTGGGTCGCTGTATCTCGCAAGGCCTCTCCGTGGAGCGGATCGAAGGTGAAGACACGCGGGCTTACCACATTCTGGAAAGCCGCGCGGCGGAGATCGAGGCCGGGGCGGTGAGACTGGTGGAGACAAAGGAGCAGATCGGCGGCGTCAATGGAGGGATGACTTTGACGCAAGCGCTCGCCCCCGTGCACAAGAAGGACGAGCACGGACAGGAGATGGCCAATCTTTCACTGGTGACCCTGGGAGCTGCCTGGACGAGCAATGGCGAACGACAGTCGCGAACCCTCAATTTCTATGTCTGGTCGCTGCAACCATAGCGCGCACCGAGCTTTCACGCTGCTGGAGATGATAATCGCCTTGATGATCACCTCGATGATCGTGCTCTCCCTTTATCGATTCGTGAGTGCGCACTTGATGACGATTCGCGCCTCCACGGAGAGCGGTGAAGAGCGCGACACCCTGGCATCGGCGGTGCGCTACTTGCAGGCCCAGATGAATACGTTGCCGGCGATTGAGGACAGCACGCTCAAGGGGCAACCGTTCAAGTTTCGCGGTCTGGAAAATGACGAGATTTCGTGGACCTGCCCGGCAGGCCCCGGGTTGCTGACGACGGCGGCGCCGGGAGATTTCAAAGTGACGCTGGCGGTGCAACCGGTCGACGAGAGATCCACGGAGACGGAACTGGGGCTGCGCCGGCAGCCAGTCCCGGGCAACACGGCGTCGTTGAACCTGAGCCGCGGTGGCGCCGGGGGGCGCTACGATTGGGTATCGCTCGTCCGGCCGATGGCGGGCATGGAGATCCGCTATTTCGATCCGCAGGACAATTCGTGGAAGGACACCTGGACGGATCCGGCGCGCCGCCCGCCACTGATGCGCTTGCGGTTGTGGAAGCAGGCCGACGATGCCCCGCTGGAAGCGATGATCCGGGTTCCCTCGGCGCAAATCACCAAGTGAGGACGCTTCTTACAAATCAACGGGGTTCCGCGTTGCTGCTCGTCCTCTGGGCGCTCCTGGTGCTCACCGCCGCCACTTTCGGCTGGGTTGCGTGGGTGCAAACCCGCCTCATGACGCATGGCGAGGAAGGTCGCGCGATCGAAGCGCGGGCCATGGCGCGCGCCGGGATCACGCTCGGATTACATCCCTTGGTGACGCGCCTCACTCCGTTGCCGCCCGAGGAACTGGCGTCCGGTGCCGGTTACGAACTGCGCATCCGCAGCGAGGGGGGAAAGCTGAACATCAACTGGCTGCTGCAAGGCGAAGAGCCGATGAAGATCGCGATTTTCAAGCATTGGCTCGAGCAGCGCGGGCTGGATTTTCAACAACGTGAGGCGCTGGTCGATTGCCTGCTCGATTACATCGATGCCGACAACCTGAAGCGTCTGAATGGGGCTGAAGACGACGGCAGCTATCATCCGGCCAATCGCCAACTGCGGAGTATCGAAGAACTGCGCCAGGTGCGCGGCACCGCTCCGCTGACGAGCCAGCCAGGCTGGCAGGATGAACTCACCGTCTACAGTCTCGGGCCGATCGACCTGACTTCCGCGAGCGCCGAGGTTCTCGAACTGCTGCCCGGGTTGGGGCATTCGCGGGTCCAGGCATTTGTCGCGCTGCGCGCCGGGCGGGATGGTGTCGATGGAACCTCCGACGATCGAGTTTTCGCGGACCTGCAGGCCGTGCAACAGGCGCTGTCCCTCAGCCCCGCACAATTCGAGCAGTTGCGTCCGTTGGTGAGCTTGAATGATCCGACGCTGGAGATGCGCAGCATCGGCCATAGCGGCGCTACCACCCGCACGATCACCGTCGTGACGCGCAAAGCCGGCGGCAAACCCCAAATCCTCTCCTGGAACGAATGAAACCTACGCCTGACGTCTCGTATTGTTTAACGCCGCAAGCGGAAGGGTGGGCCGTGTGGCGGGATGCGCAGCGTTTGCATATCGCCTCCACCCTGGCCGAGGCGCTTGGTTTGCTGCCGGTCGCCAGCCGGTTTGAGTTCGCGGTGCCCTGCCATCCGCTGATCATGGAACGATTGCGCCTGCCGGCCACGGAGCGCGACGAACTCGCTGGCATGGTACAACTCCAGTGGGAGAAAGCGTTGCCGTATTCGCCCGAGGAAATCACCGGCGATTTTGCGGTGCTGGAGACTGCGAATGGAGAGACGGTCGTTTGGTCGGCGGCCGCGGCGCATGATGCGTGGCGGGAGTTTGGCGATACCTGGAGCGGCGCGAACCGTTGGCCTCGGCGGGTGGCGCCCTATGTTTGTTATGTCGCGGCGGCGTGTCCGGCCGAGGAAACGATCCTGGTCGTGTATGTCGAGCAAGGGCATTGGGTGGTGGCGGTGGTGGAAGATCGCCGGCCAGGATGGGTGCATGTGATGTCGGCTGCGGATGCTGCGGGATTTGCCGCGGAGTTTCCCTCGCTGACGCTCACGATGGGGCTGGATGGAGTGCCCAACAGCTATGCGCGCGTCCTGTTGTCGCCTGAGGTCATCGGTTGCGAGGCCGCTTTGCAATCCGCCGTGCAGGCGCCGGTGGAGATGCTGCCGTTGGTCACACCGGTCACCGAGGTGGACGTCAACCTTCTGCCCTCGCTCTGGCAGGTGTCCTCGCAGCAGCATCGCGATGGCCGGGCCTGGCGGAAGCGGGTGCTGCTGGCGGCGGCCGTGTATCTCTTCTTCGTGGCGGCGGCGGCGGTCGATCTCTTCGTGTTGCAGCACAAGGCGTCGGGCCTGGAAGCGGAGCTGAACGCGCAGCGTCCGGCGCTGGGCTTGTTGCAGAGTCGGCGGGCGCGCTTCAATTCTCTCGGGGCAGCCATCGATTCGCATCGCTACGCCATCGAGTTGCTCTACCTGCTAAACCGGTGCCTGCCGGGGGAATCAGTGCGGTTCACCGAGTTCGAGCAAATGCCGCAACAATGGCGGGTCGTCGGCGAAGCGCCGACCGCGAGCCTGGCGATCGAGTATCTCTCGCGGCTCAAGCGTGATCCCGACTTGAGCGGGAACGACATCACCGCCGATCCACCGCGCTTGCTGGCCAACGAGCGGGCGCAATTTCAAGTCATCGGAAAACCATGAGACGCACCCTTTCCTCCCGCGAGAAAACCCTGGCGATGATCGTGGGCCTGATCGTGTTCATCGGTGGCACCTATGTGCTCGGCGAGACGTACGTCAGCAAACGAGCGACCGTCAACGCCCGCATCGTCGCGCAGAAGAAGCAGCTCCGATCCATGCACGAGCTGTTGGACCAGGGCGCCCTCTGGGCGCAACGCGAACAGTGGTTGCAAGCCAAACAGCCGCACCTGGAGAATGCCGACACGGCGGGCGTGCAACTGCTCGACTCCGTGCGGGAACTGGCGCGGCGGCACACGGTGCTGCTGGCGAATCCCACGATTCACCCGCCCGATCCCCGGCCCAACTGCGTCTCGGTGGTGCTCGAGATTGAAACGAAGAGCCCATGGGCGCCGCTGGTGGAACTCCTCCAGGAATTGCAAACGCCCGAACAATTCGTCGCGCTGGAGAGCGCCCACATTTCCGTCGACCCCGCCGACCCCACGCAAGTGTTTGGCCGGTTCAAGATAGCTCGCTGGTATGCCCCTAACTAATCTCATCCGTCGCGGCCAATGGCTGTGTTTATTCCTCATCCTCGCCTTGGTGTCGCCGGGCCTACCGGCGTTGGCGGAGGATGCTGTGCCGTCGGCTTTCGCCAAGGGCCGCTATGAAGCGCTGCGCACCAGTTCGCCGTTTGCCCTGGCGACCGCGGTCGTGGTGGCGGCGCCGCAGGCTTCGTTTGCGGCCAATTGGTATGTCGGCGGAGTGGCCCGAAACGGCGACGACTACTTCGTGACCATCCAGAGCCGCGATCTCTCGAAGCAGTTCTCACTCGTCTCGGGGCGGGAAGTGGATGGGGTGATGCTGGCGAGCGTGAATTGGTCGGACCAAGTGGGCAAAAGCACGGTCATCCTGCGCAAGGGGACGGAGACGGCGAAGCTGGAGTTCAACGAGGCCCAGTTGCGCGGGCCGGCGACCACTGCGGCGGCCAGTCCGGCGCCGGGCGGAAAAGCCACGGCGGCCACGGCGGGCGGGACTCAGCGGTTGGTGGGGCAAAATGTTGCGGCCGTGAAGGCGGGCGGTCTCCCTCCGGTGGCCAATAGCAGTGCGACGGTGCGCCGCCGGGCATTGCCGATTCCGGTGCCGCCCCGTTAGTGGGTTTCTCGGATAATTAGCGCTTCGGCTATTTGGCAACCGCCTCCCAGTTACCCACGTTATCTTCCTCGGTATCGGGATTGCGGTCGGCGCCGGCGGAGAAGATGTCGTATTCCTTCGGGTTGTGCTTGCCGGGGAAGCGGTAGAAATACTCCTGGTCCCAGGGGTCGCGTGGCACCAGGTCGTTGAGCTGCCGCCAATTGCGCGGCTTGGGTTCGCCGTCCGGCTTTTGCACGAGCGCTTTCAGGCCTTGCTCGGTGCTGGGGTAGAAGCCATTGGCGGCCTGATACATCATGAGGTTGGTTTTGATTTGCTGCAGATCGCCGCGCACTTTCACCTGGCGCGCCTCGTCGAGATGGCCGGCGGTGTAGTGCACCGCCATGCCGATGAGCAGACTGATGATCAGCACGACGAGCATGATTTCGAGCAGGGTGAAGGCGGCGCGGGAATGCAGATGACGTTTCATGGCGAGGTGGGGTTGAGCGTGTAGTCGAGGTTCTTCCAGTTGTGCTTGAGCTGCAGGGCGAGATTGCGCAGGGCGACGACGCCGCCCTCCGCGGGAAGGGTGATGACCAGCCGATTGGCGCCGGTCTTGAGCACAGCGCCGGGGATGACTTTCTGCGCGCGCAACCAGCCGGCGTAACGAAAGCGCATGCCTGTTTCCAAGGGCTGCGTGATCCCGAGGTACCCGGGATCGGCCAGGTCCGGCCACGAGACGGTGACGGGGCCGAGCGGCTGGTCGTTCACGGTGATCTGGAGCGGGGCCTGGCCGTCCGCATTCGAGACTTCGAAATTGACCATGGTGAGCAACGGCGGCGCCTCGAGATCGAACTCCCACGTCATGGTTTGCTGGCCGCCGGCGGTCAGCTTGATCGTCGTGTTGTCGAGCGTCGCTTTCACGCGGCCGTAGAGCGAGACGTCATTGGCCGGCAGGGGCAGCGCGGAGTTGCGTTCGAAGACATCGATCAACTCCCCGGGCGCGGCGAAATCGAGGGCCTTCATCATGGTGTGCGGCTGCAAGGTCGCGAGGAAAGCGCCGCGCAGATTGCGACCGTCGCCCGGCACGCGGATTTGCACGGTGGCGATCCCGGCGGGCGAAAAGAGGATCGTCTCGGAGGCCGGTAATTCGAGTCCTTCGCCGAAGGGTCCGCGGGCGAACTTCTGCTCACCGTTGGCGCCCAGCCCGATGACGCTGGGGGCGGCGCCGCCATGGTCGTCAAAGAAGAGACGCAGCAGGCGTTTTTGATCGAAGTCCTGCAGGTCGCGCAGGCGGATCAGGATCAGCGTGACCATTCCACCCTGGGCGTCGGCAATGTGATCGGTGGTGACGCCGGCGAGCCAGATGGGCAGCGACGGGAGGTGCTGGCCGGCGGTGAGTTGGCGGAAATCGATCCACGTCGTGAAGGGGGTCGGCTCCTGCTGCAGCTCCTGTGCGCCCGCGTTGTTCGCAGCGAGCAAAGCAAGGCCGGCGATGAGGGAAAGGAAAGCTGTGCGCATGGCGATCAATGCTGCACGTGCAGGTTTTGGGTGAGGCCGAAGACGGCGCTCATGATGCCGTAGACGACCGTGCCGATGATGCCGGCGATGCCGATCATGACGAGCGGCGGGATGAGCGTGGAGACGACGGTGACTTGTTTGTTGAGCTCGCGTTCGTAGACGTCGGCGATGTGATGCATGGTCTCGCCGAGGCGGCCGGTTTGTTCGCCGACGGAGAGCATGTCGAGGAAGAGATCGGGAAAAAGCTGTTGCTCGCGCAACGCCGCGGAGAGCGCCGCGCCATCGATCACCGCCTGACGCGCGGCCAGCGTGCGCGCCTTGACCCAGGCGTTGCCGGAAATTTCCTCGAGCAATTCCAGCGCGCGCAACATGGTGAGGCCGTTGTCGCAGAGCGTCCCGAGCGTCTGCGCGAACTGGACGAAAAAGCGATAGCGCGTGATGCGGCTGACGACCGGTATCCGCCAGACGAGCGCGTCCCAGGAGAGCCGGCCTTCCACGCTTTGGGTGAACGCGCGGTGTGCGGCGAACGCGGCCATCGCGCCGAGGGGCGCGGCCCACCAATAGTGCGCGATCGCGGCGTTGGCGTTGATGAGCATTTGCGTGGCGGGCGGCAGCGGCTGGCCGGTGCCTTTGAAGAAGCCCGTGAGCTGCGGCATCATCACGGTCATGAAGGTCAGGATGAGGCCGAGCCCGGCCACGACCAGCACCGAGGGATAAAGCAGCGCGCCGCGCACCTTGTCGCGCAAAGCCTGGAGCGCGGAGAGATGCTCGGTGAGCCGGAGCAGGATCTTCGGCAGTGCGCCGCTGGCTTCGCCGGCGGAGACGAGATTGACGTAGAGCGGGGGAAAGATGCGGGGAAATTCGCCGAGCGCTTGCGAGAGGCTGCGGCCATCGATGAGCGCGCGGTGGAGCGTCTGCGAAAGTCCGCGCAACCGTGGCTGGCGCAGGCGCTGGCCGAGGATCTTGAGCGACTCGTCGAGCGTGAGCCCGGCGCCGAGGAGATGCGCGAGTTGCTCGGTGAAGAGGTGCTGGTGGTTGAAGCTGAGTCGGTCGCGGGCGGTGATGGTGGCGCTGGCGATTTCCGGGGGAGACGACGGTGCCGGGCGGGTGGACGTGCCGACTTTCGCCGGGGCTTTCGATGTGGTTGCAGCCGCGGGTTTCGACGCTGGACTGGTGCCGGGCCTCGGGGCCACCGCGGGGGCGTCGGACTTGATGGAGATCGGCACGGCGCCGAGCGCTTCCACCATGGCGATCGCCGAGGCGCGACTGGCCGTGGTGACCGAACCATCGATCACCTGGCCATCGTAACTGCGGGCACGATAGAAGAACTCAGGCATGCAACGCGAGGGAGCGGGACCGGCGCGGCAGGGGGGAGTCGGAAAGGGGCAGCGATGGACGCGAGTTCATGGCGCGGAAGAGAGTTGGGGAAAGTCGGAAAAAGAGAGTGGGAGCAGGTGGAAACAGTGCGGTGCGCCGATGCGAGTGCCTAGAATCCGTGGGCTGCCATCCCCCACAAGCGCCAAGTCCGTTGACACCTAGATTTAACAATTCACAGCGTGGAACATTTCGGTGCCGGCTATCAGCGGCAGTAATGAATGGAGCTTCAATCAAGGCTGGTGGAAAAATTTTGAGGCTTGATGGGCTTTACCAGCCTTGACTGGCCTTGATTGAGCTTGGTGCTGGCTGAGGTTTCTTGCTGGAGCGAACGAGGGCTCGGTTTGTTCCACGGGCTCGCCGCGCCGTGCCATGGAATAGCCAGATGGGGTTTGGGCGCAAGGGAGTGGGCGACTTGGGGGCCACCGTCTGAGGATTTAAAAACCAGGCACGATTGAGCACGATTAGACACGACTGACAGCGATAGCTGAACCCACTTGACTACCATCTTCCCGAGCCTCTCAACCCTTCCAAGGGCTGGACCTAATTACACTTCTCCAACACAGGCGCGCAAAGTAGCATTTACAGGTGCTTTTGTCAAGACAAAAATGCGTCGACTGTTCGATTGATAGGAGCGATGGGACGAACGGGAGTAATAGGATGCCGGCTGAGGAGCCGCTCTTCTCAATCCCGCCCGAAGGGGAGGATGTGGGCGGTGCCGTCGTTCTGGATGCGGATGAGCGTGATCTCCCGGAATTTTTGGTGGTCGGCGGGTTGGGTGGGATCGGCCTTTTTGTCGAGGAAGGTGATGAACCAGCAATACTCGCCCGACTTCTTCTCCAGATCCGGATAGCTGCCGCCGGTGGTGTAGCGGGGCTGGAATTTGGAAGGCGGACACCAATCGACCCCGACGAGCATGATCTCGCTGGGATTCCGGCCGAGTGTCTTCTCCGCGATGGCGAGCGCCCGCTCCACGCTCAAGGCCGGTGGAGGCACGTCCGGCAACGGCACGGTGACCGCCATCCCGGGGCTGAGAAGTTGGAGGAGTAGGAGCAGGATGAGGAGAGGGGCTTTCATCGCTGGGGTTACGTGCGGATGTAGCCCAGGCGATGGGCAGTGCCGTCGTTTTTGATCCGGATGACGGTCATCTCCCGAAATTTTTGCCGATCGGCGGGCAGGGCTGGATCGGCCTTCTTGTCCAGATAGGTGACGAACCAGCAATACTCGTCCGGGTTCTGGCGGAGTTCGAAGAATTCGCCGCCGGTGGTGTAGCGCGGTTGGAACTGCGAGGTCTTGCACCAATCGACGCCGACGAGGATGACGGTGTCGCCGTTGCTCCCGAGCTCTCTCCGGGCGATGTCGAGGACTTGGGCGACGGTGAGTGCGGAGGGAGGTACATCCGGGAGCGGCCTGGTCTTCGCCAGGCCGTGGGTGGCGAGATGGAGGAGCAGCGTGACGGCGAGCAGAAGAGGTTTCATGATGGCGACAAATTCTTTCAACGCACGACGCTCAGGAAACGGGCGAGGTGGATGGTATATTAGAACACCATAGCCCCTATTCGCCCTAGCGATCGCCAACGCGAATTCAAATCGCACTGTCGCGAGCAATCAGCCTTGAAACGGCTCGTCACGATGACTGTGCCAGAAACGCAGCACTTCGACGACTTCCTCTATCTCATTTACGAGGTAAAGGATGCGGTATGATCGTTTGAAGACGGGCAGTTCCTGCACTTCGGGAAAATCCGTGTGCAGGAGATGGCGTCCGCTGCGCGCGGTCACGGGATTGCTGAGCTGGCGAAGTGCTTCGGATGGAAGATCGTGCGCATACTTTTCGCCGCGTTCGGGTTCATCGCGGTCGGTCCAATAGGCGACCACCTCCTCGAGATCCACCCAAGCGCTCTGCGTGAAGATTACGCGGAAGCTTTGCCCGGCCATCGCTCCTGCACTTTCTCCGTGAACTCCTCTGCGCTATAGGTGCGGCCTGCGCGCACGTCGTCCAAGGCCTCACCGATCGCACGGTTCATCCGTAACGCTTCGCGGACTTCGACCAGCAACGGTGAATCGTCGGGCAGCCCATTGACGAGGTCGTGAATCTGTTGCTTCAGCGTCATGCAGAAAAAGTAGCATGAATCGCTGTCCTTCCCCAATCACGATTTTGGGGAGTAAACTTTGTCTTTTCCCACGACGGTGGCTCCAAAAGGCATATGCAACCCTTTCAGGGTAGGGGCGTTTGCTGGCGGAAACCCAGGGTAGCTCGTGCCTCGCAACCCTGGGCTGAATGATGGAACGCCGTTGGCGTTCGATTGTCCGGTCGCGAGGGCTTCGGTTATAGCGCGGCGACGGCTTCGGCGGTGGATTCGGCGAGGACGGTGAGGCCTTCTTGCAGGGCGTCGAGGGGGATGGTGAGAGGCGGGGCGATCTTGACGGTCTGGCCCCAGGCGCCGACGGGGGCGAAGAGGAGGAGGCCTTTGTGGAAACAGCGTTCGATGATGCTGTGGGCGAGGTCGTGGTCGGGTTCTTTTTTGCCGCGGACGAGCGTCTGCATGCCGCCGACGAGGCCTTTGGCGCTGACGTGGCCGATGACTTCGGGGTGGTTTTTTTGAATTTGGCGCAGGCCTTCGAGGAGGGTGGGCTCGAGTCGGGCGGCGTTGCCGGTGAGGTCTTCGCGGAGGATTTTTTGGACGCTGGCGAGGGCGGCGGCGCAGCAGACGGGGTTGCCGGTGTGGGTGCTGGTCATGGAGCCGGGTTGGAATTGGTCCATGATGGATTCGCGGCCGATGACGGCGGAGATGGGAAGGGAGCTGCTGATGCCTTTGCCGCAGCAGATGATGTCGGGGTCGACGCCGTAGTGTTCGAAGGCCCAGAATTTGCCGGTGCGTCCGAAGCCGGCCTGGACTTCGTCGAAGGTGAGGACGATCTGGTGCTGGCGGCACCAGGCGTGGAGCTGGCGGACGAATTCGACGGGGGCGAAATCGGGGCCGACGCCCTGATAACTTTCCATGATGACGCCGGCGACGTTTTTGGGCTGCAGGCCGCGCGCTTCGACGGAGGCGAGGAAGGCGGCGAAGCTGGTGTCGGTCTGCCAATAGCCATCGGGGAAGGGAGCGGTGATGATGGCGGGGTCTTCGTTGACGATCCAGTTTTTCTGGCCGGCCATGCCGCCGGCCTGCTGGGAGCCGAGGGTGCGGCCGTGGAAGCCGCGTTCCCAACCGATGATGCCGATCTTCTTGTTGCCGCCGACCTTGATGCCGTGGGCGCGGCTGAGCTTGATGGCGCACTCGGTGGCCTCGGAGCCGGTGGTGAGGAGGAAGACTTTGTCGAGGCCCTCGGGAGCGACGCCGGCGAGGCATTCGACGAGAGCGGCGCGCTCTTCATTGGGGAAAACGTAGCTGTGGAGCAGGCCGCTCTGGACCTGATCGATGATGGCGCGGCAGATCTCGGGGGCGGCGTGGCCGGCGTTGGTGACAAGGACGCCGGACGACCAGTCGAGCCAGCGGTTGCCGTATTTGTCGTAGATCGAAATGTCTTCGGCGCGTTCCCAGACGAGGGGAGGCATGCCGCGCATGGAGATGGGCTCGTAGGTGCGGAG
>NZ_JBDUCX010000394.1:0-3277 GCF_040003245.1 Chthoniobacter sp. | reverse complement strand
GAACTCATTGGGGTGCCGGTGAAAGAGCGCTGCATTCACGGGGCGCGACCGCGCTGCTGCTTTGAAGTCGCGATGTCCAGTGGCAAAACGGGGCGAAAGCGGTGAATCGCGAACGCCGTCGAGTATTGACTGTCCAGGATTCGGCGACGTTGTTTTCCGCCAAGCGACGCGAGCGTAGTCCGGACGGTGCGCTTCTACCGCTGATCTTATGAACAACACGTTTAACACTCTTAAGAGTTTCCAAATCGGTGGCGGAAAACAGGGTCGGCTCTTTTCCCTCCCGGCCTTGGAAAAGGCTGGCGTCGGTCCGGTCTCGCGGCTGCCGGTGAGCATTCGGATCGTCCTGGAATCGCTGCTGCGAAATTGCGACGGCCGGAAGATCACGTCCGAGGACGTGCAACGGCTGGCGAACTGGGACGCCAAGGCACCCGCGCAAGTCGAGATTCCATTCCTCGTCGCGCGAATTGTTTTGCAGGACTTCACCGGCGTGCCGCTGCTCGTCGATCTCGCGGCCATGCGCTCGACCGTCGCGAGGCTCGGGCGCGATCCGCAAATGATCGAGCCGTTGGTGCCGGTGGACCTCGTGGTGGATCACTCGGTGCAGGTGGATTACTTCGGCTCCCCCGCGGCGCTTCAGATGAATCTGGACCTCGAATTTCAGCGCAACCGCGAGCGCTACCAGCTTCTCAAGTGGGGCCAGCAGGCGTTCAAGACGTTCGGCGTCGTGCCGCCCGGCATCGGCATCGTGCACCAGGTGAATCTCGAATATCTCGCCAAGGGTGTGCTGGAGAAGGGCGGCGTCTATTACCCGGATACGCTGGTCGGCACGGATTCGCACACCACGATGATCAATGGCCTCGGCGTCGTCGGCTGGGGCGTAGGCGGCATCGAAGCCGAAGCGGGCATGCTCGGGCAACCGGTGTATTTTCTCACGCCGGAAGTCGTCGGCGTCCATCTCTTCGGCGCGCTTCAGGAAGGCGTGACCGCGACCGATCTCGTGCTGCACGTCACGCAGATGCTGCGCAAGGCGAAGGTCGTCGGAAAGTTCGTCGAGTTCTACGGGCCGGGCGCGAAGTCGTTGCCGGTGGTGGATCGCGCGACCATCGGGAACATGGTCCCGGAATACGGCGCGACGATGGGTTTCTTCGGCGTGGACGAAGAAACGCTCAAGTATCTGCGCGGCACGGGGCGCAGTGAGGAGCTGTGCGCCGCCTACGAGAGCTACTACAAGGCTCAGGGCCTTTGGGGCATTCCGGTCAAAGGCCAATGCGACTACAGCGTCGATCTCGAACTCGATCTCTCCGGCATCGTCCCCGGCGTAGCCGGCCCAAAGCGCCCGCAGGATCACATCAAGTTGCCGGACTTGAAGAGCACCTTCGCCGATCTCTGCACCAAGGCGCTGGCCGATGGCGGATTCGGCAAGACGGCGGACGAGCTGGAGAAAAAAGTGGCCGTGCATATCGAGGGCTCCACGCCCAACGCCGCGCCTGATCCTTTCTCCACCGAGGCCCACAGCGGCGCCGCGCACATGCGCGAAGGTGCGCCGCAAAATGTCGTCGAGATGATCACCAACCGGCCGGGGCCGACCCCCGTGAGCCAATTGGAGCGCACGTCTTATCGCCCCGCCGACACCCACATTGGGCACGGCTCCGTGCTCATCGCCGCGATCACCAGTTGCACGAATACGTCCAACCCCAGCGTGATGCTCGCCGCCGGTTTGCTCGCGAAGAAGGCCGTCGAACGCGGGCTCACCGTGAGCCCCGCGGTGAAAACTTCGCTTGCGCCCGGCTCCCGCGTCGTCAGCGATTACCTTCACAAGACCGGCCTCCAGACTTATCTCGACCGCCTCGGCTTTAACGTCGTCGGCTACGGCTGCACGACCTGCATCGGCAACAGCGGCCCGCTGCATCGCCGGCTCGAAGAGGCGATCCACGAACACGACCTCGTCGCGGCCAGCGTGCTCAGCGGCAACCGCAATTTCGAGGCGCGGATTCACCAATCGATCAAGGCGAACTTCCTCATGTCGCCGCCGCTCGTCGTCGCGTTCGCACTCGCGGGCCGCATCGACTTCGACATGACGCGAGACCCGCTCGGCTTCGACCCGGAAGGCAAGCCGGTGCTGCTCCGCGACCTTTGGCCGACGCTCGCGGAAATCCGCGCGCTCGCGGCGAGCACGATCTCTCCCGAGGTTTTCCGCCGGCTCTATAGCGACTTCGCCAACCAGAATCCGCAGTGGAACGAAATTCCCGCGAGCACTGGAGAGGTCTATGGATGGGAGCCGCACAGCACTTACATCCAGGAGCCGCCCTTCTTCGCCGGATTTAACCTCCACGGAGGAACGATCTCCGAGATCAAAGGCGCGCGCGCTCTCGGCATCTTCGGCGACAGCGTGACCACCGATCACATCAGTCCCGCGGGCGCCATCCAGCCGAGTTCGCCGGCCGGCGCATATCTCACCGAGCACGGGGTGGCGCCGGAGGACTTCAACAGCTACGGCAGCCGCCGCGGGAACGACCGCGTCATGACACGGGGCACCTTCGCGAACGTGCGGATCAAGAACCTCATGGTCCCCGGCGTCGAAGGTGGCGTGACCAAATATCAGCCAGCCGGTGCGGTGATGCCGATTCACGACGCGGCAATCAAATACCAATCCGCCGGTCTCCCGCTGATCATCTTTGCCGGACAAGAATACGGGGCCGGCAGCTCCCGAGACTGGGCGGCGAAAGGAACGAAACTGCTCGGGGTCAAAGCCGTGATCGCGCAAAGCTTCGAGCGCATCCACCGCTCCAATCTCGTCGGCATGGGTGTCCTTCCGTTGCAGTTCCCGGACGGCGTGAGCGCGCAGACCCTCGGCCTCGATGGCACCGAGACTTACGACCTGACAGGATTCGGGGATGACTTGAAGCCAATGAGCACGATCACGCTCACGATCCGTCGCGGCGATGAGTCGGTGAAGGAAGTGCCGTTTCGCAGCCGCATTGATACCGCGATCGAAGTGGACTACTTCCGCCACGGCGGCATCCTGCCATTCGTCTTGAGCGAACTCTTGCGCGCGTAATGCCGATGCAAAATTCCCGATCTAAAACGTCGGACGCTGTGACGCCGGACCCACCGGACGTTGGCACCCCTGTTCCGAGCCGAGCTGGGCGAAGGTCCAGCGGCCCGTCACCGAAGGATCGGATTTCCGCTGATAAATCCCGGCTCGCAGCCATCGTAGAGTCCAGTAGAGACGCCATCATCAGTTGGACAATGGATGGTATTCTCGACACTTGGAACC
>NZ_JBDUCX010000393.1:0-3291 GCF_040003245.1 Chthoniobacter sp. | reverse complement strand
GCGGGGAAAGGGGTGAGCGATTGTTCTGTGTCATCGGCCAGGCCCAAGCGCAGATTGCCGTCCCATGCGTAGTGGACCGGGCTGATCCAGCGGGCGGCGCGCGGAGCCACGAAGCGGCCGAGGGCGCGGGTCTGGGCGACGTGCCAGTCGATCTCCAGCACACTCACGCCTTTGAACCACGCGTCGAGGATGTCGGTGACGAGGTCGTCGAAGGCGCCCTCGTCCGCCGCCGGGTCGGGCTGCATCTGGCGCAGCGCGGCACTGACCAGTTTCATCCGCTCGGTGGCGGTGGGCGATTCCTCCTCGTCCTCGTCGCGATAAGCCTCGAAGACGGGGCGGCGACTGCGTACGGCCATCTTCAGCTCGAGGACGTTCTTGCGCAGGCGCGGCCAGGTGTCCTCCATGAGGTTGAAGAGTTCCCACTGCGGGACGTGCGCCCCGGCGAGCGTCCCGCGCAGGGTCATCTCAATGTAGGCTGGCGTGATCGCGGCGACTTGCGGGAGCAGCCAGCGCTCGCGCACTTGGGGGCGGATGATGGTGGTCAGCGCGAGAGGTGCGGAGGGTTTCTGGTTTCTCGATTTGGGTTTCTGGTTCTTCCAATTCGCCGCCGCTAATGCATCGCGAGCGAGACTGGCGAGACGCGAACCGAGGTTCGCCCTCGCGGCGGGTGGCTGGGATAGTGTTGTCTCCATGCCCGCGATGTAACCATGACTTCGGAAAAAAAGTGCATTGCTCCATTGGCTCTATTGGCTCCATTGCGGAAAATCGTCTTTTGGGACCCCAAAAGTGGCAATTTTTGGCAAAAAAAAACGCGCCGCGAAAGGCCAACCAAGGAATCCTGATTCCCATCCCCCAGCGCTCTGGCGACGACTGTGGCTCAAACTTGGGCCGCTCCAGCCAATTTTTAGAGCAGCGCGAATTGAGTGTTGAGGACGGATAGGACGGCGCCCACACTGCGGGTGCAACCTTCAACCGCACTCACCATGGAAATCGTCAAACAACTTTCCGTTTTTCTCGCCAACAAGCCCGGCATGCTCGCCGACGTCTGCAATGAGCTGGCCAAGGCGGAGGTCAACATTTTCGCCCTCACCATTTCCGATACCGCGGACCATTCCGTAGTCCGCATGGTCGTCAGCAATCCGGCCAGGACGCTCGCCATTTTCGAGGAGCGCGGCGTGCTCGCCGTGGAAAGCAAAGTGCTCGCCATCGAGAACAAGAACAAGCCCGGGGCCCTGGCCAAGATTTCCGCGCGCCTGGCCAAGGCCAAAATCAACATCGAGTATGCTTATCTCGCCACCAGCCCCGGAGCCACGAAAGGGCTGCTCATCATGCGAGTCGACGACACCAAAAGAGCGCTGAAAGTGCTGAAAAAAGACTAGCGCCACCAATAGGGAAAATTCAGGGTTTTTATGACGCAATCTCAAGTCTGGCAGGGCCTGCCATATCCACTCGGGGCCACGGTGATGGACGAAGGCGTGAACTTTGCGCTCTTCTCCGAAAATGCCACCGGCGTGGATCTCTGTCTCTTCGACAGCGCCGATGCGCCCCACGAAACCGTCCGCATCCGCATGGCCGAGCATACGGACCAGGTCTGGCACTGCTTCCTGCCCGGTCTCACGGCCGGCCAGCACTACGGTTATCGCGTTTACGGACCCTATGAGCCGAAAGAGGGCCATCGGTTCAATCCCGCGAAATTACTGCTCGATCCTTACGCCAAGGCCATCGCCGGCCGGGTGGAATGGGGCGACGAAATGTTTGGCTACCAGACGAGCGGCGACAAGGAGGCCGACCTCACGATCGACCAGCGGGACAGCGCCTTCGGGCTGCCGAAATGTGTTGTCGTGGACAATCGCTTCGACTGGGGCGACGACATAAGGCTGGCGACGCCGCTGCATCGCTCGGTGATCTATGAAGCCCACGTCAAAGGCTTCTCCAAGCTCTGCCCGCAAATCCCGGAGGAATTGCGCGGCACCTACGCGGCGCTCGGCACGGATTTCGCCATCGCGTATTTCAAGAAGCTCGGCGTGAACACGGTGGAACTGCTCCCGGTCCACCACTACATCGACGACGACTTCCTGCAAAAGAAGGGGCTGCACAACTACTGGGGTTACAACTCGATCGGCTATTTCGCCCCGCACGCCATGTACTCGAGCAGCGGGGTGAATGGACAGCAGGTGGCCGAGTTCAAGCAGATGGTGAAGAACCTCCACGCGGCGAACATCGAGGTGATCCTCGACGTGGTTTACAATCACACCGCCGAGGGCAATCAACTCGGGCCGACGCTCTGCTTCCGCGGCGTGGATAACGCCTCGTACTACCGCCTCCTGGCGGACAACAAACGGTTCCACATGGACTACACGGGCTGTGGCAACACGCTGAACATGATGCATCCCCGCGTGCTCCAGCTCATCATGGATTCGCTGCGCTACTGGGTGATGGAGATGCACGTGGATGGTTTTCGTTTCGATCTCGCGGCGACTCTCGCGCGCGAACTGCACGAGGTCAGCCGGCTCTCGGCGTTCTTCGACATCATCCACCAGGATCCGATCCTCTCGCAGGTGAAGCTCATCGCCGAGCCCTGGGACGTGGGCGAGGGCGGCTACCAGGTCGGCAATTTCCCCGTGCTCTGGGCGGAGTGGAACGGCAAGTACCGCGATTGCATCCGCGGCTATTGGAAAGGCGACGAACACATCTCGGAATTCGCCTACCGCCTCACCGGCAGCTCCGATCTCTACCAGCGCGACGGCAAGCGGCCCTACGCCAGCATCAATTTCATCGTCGCTCACGATGGCTTCACGCTGAACGATCTCGTGAGCTACAACGACAAGCACAACGAAGCGAACGGCGAAGACAACAAGGACGGCGACAACAACAACCATTCCTGGAACCATGGCGCGGAGGGGCCGACGGACGATGCGGAGATCAATCGACTCCGTCGTCGCCAGCGGCGTAATTTGCTCATGACGCTGTTGCTCTCGCAGGGCGTGCCGATGCTTTGCGGTGGCGACGAATTTGCGCGCACGCAAAACGGAAACAACAACGCCTACTGCCAGGACAATGAGATCAGTTGGTTGAACTGGGAGTGGAACGACGAACAACGGCAACTGCGCGAGTTCACAAAAAAGCTAATTCAACTGCGGCGCGATCATCCGGTTTTTCGGCGGCCGAAATTCTTCCAGGGGCGCCGGATTCGCGGTTCCGAGATTAAGGACGTGATGTGGTTCAATCCGGGCGGAAACGAGATGAGCGATGAGGAATGGTCGTCGCCTTTTGTGCGTTGTCTCGCGCTGC
>NZ_JBDUCX010000229.1:0-11143 GCF_040003245.1 Chthoniobacter sp. | reverse complement strand
CTCAGTGGTAGAGCACTACCTTGACACGGTAGGGGTCACAGGTTCGAACCCTGTAGCGCGCACCATCTCTCTTTTCCCAGTCTGCCTAGCTCGGCTGCTTGAGCTTGAAGATGGCGTAGCCGATACCGGCACAAATCATTGCTCCCAAGGGGATTACCGTGCGCAGCCTCATGGGTAGAAGCGTGCCGGGATAACGCAGCACGAGGAACAACAAAGGCATGACGAGCAAGAGGTAATAGCTCTCAAACAAGTAGGGGACGGCCACGGCCGCAGTCCCGAGGTATCCCACGACCAGGATCCGAAACCGGCCGTTCCACGGGGCGTTCAAGCCGGGCGACACCCACACGGAGACGGCCAGCGCCATCAGCACTGCCGCCAGGAAGAGGGTCAGCCACGGCGCGCGGTGGGAAAAGACGGACAGGATGGTGCTGATCGGCCCTTGTGCCGTCGTCCAAAAATTCCCCGCGGGTGCATACAGGCGCGAAAGCCACACCAGAAACAGACTGGGGATGAGCGCCAGCGCGAGCACCCGGATGTGCGCCCGAAATTCAAACCGCAGGACTCCGATCCACGCGCCCACGGAAATGCCTCCCAGCACACATTGCGCGAGGTGCTGCCGCCAGTCGTTCGATAGATCTGCGGGCCAGGGATCGACATAGGCCGGAGGCTGTTTTCCGCCCCACACCAGCATCAGCAGGCCGAGACACACCAAGGGCACCGCCACCGCGACGATCCCGCCGATCTCCGCCCGGGAAAGCCGTTTGCCGCGCCACAAGCCAGCCACGCAGAGCGCCGCACACAAAGGCGCGCAAAACTGATTGGAAAGCGCCGCCGCCGTCAAAAAAGCACCGGCCATCGTCAGGCTCTTGCGGGAACGCTCTTCCTCCGCCCGGCACCATTGATCCAATCCCACGAGGAGACACGCGACCGTGAAAGTATGCTGCTTGATCGTGAACGCGTTCCAAAGGAAGAACGGAAAGGTGAGGATCGCGAGGAGGCCAAGGGCGGGCAGTCGCCGAATGGATTCGGCGCGCAAAAGGAAGTAGGCGCCGAGCGCCACCGCGCAGGCGGTCGAGAAGATGCGGACGCTGAGCATCCCGCGACAGAAGTTGTCCACCAATGCTTGCGCCCACAAGGCGAGCGGTGGCCCGGGGAACGGATAATCGCGGAGCGAAAGGTGCGGTAAGGATTTCGTAACGAAGTCAATCGCCGGGGCGTAGTGCTGCGCTTCGTCCGAATTGAGCGCGCGAAAGTAACCATTCGTCGCGACCTCGATGCCTAACAGGATGGCGCAGAAGCCGAGGAAAGCGATCCTGCCCTGTGTTACTTCACGGTTTTGCACCGATGGCGGCATCATTGCAGTGCGGGGCTGCTGCTCACCATCCCGGGAGGCGCATCATGAAACCTGGCCTGCGAGTGAGTAGAGCATGAGTGCGGAAAAGACGAATCGGGCCGAAAGCATGACACGCTCCCGCCGTCCCGGACAAGCCCTTCGTCACCACATACTTCGGCTTTCATCTGTCCGGGAATGCGTTAGATTGTGCCAGATGATTCGTCCTGCCCCCTTGACCGACTTCGCGTCGGTCAGTGCAATCATCTCCCAGTTGCGGATCTTCGCGGTGTCACCGAGGCCCAGCGGGAGACGGTCTTTCGCCGCCTGGAGCTGTGGAAATTGCAGGAGGGTGAATTTGTTTTTCACAAGGGCGACGAGCCGTCGGCCATCTATGTAGTCAAGAGCGGCGAAATCCATATCCAGATCCGGCAAAGGGACGTGACCATCAACAAACACGAACTGCACTGCGGGGAGAGCTTCGGGGAGGCGTCGCTCATGTCGATGCATTGCCATACCGCCACCGCCCTCGCCGCGGTCGATAGCGAGGTCATGGTGCTTTCGCGGCGGGCGTTGATTCAACTGAAACACGAGGACATCGAACTCTTCGCGCTGCTCATGATGAACCTCGTGAGAGAACTGGCCCGCCGGCTCTACGTCACCGATCAAATGCTCCTCGAGGCCACCGCGCAAAGCGCCAAGCTGGTGTAAGAAACCGCCGAGGCGCGGAGGCGCGGAGAGGGAAAGATGATCGAGCCACGGATAGCACGGACAACACGATGGATTTGAATGACGCATCACATCGGAAATCCGTGCCCATCCGTGTCATCTCTCCGCCTTCCTCCTCTGCGTCTCGGCGTCTCGGCGGTTTTTTCTTCTTCCGGTGGTCCGGGATTCCACCCCCGGAATTTTCGCTTCGCAACGATGCGTCGCCTGCTATCACTCCCCTCATGAAACGTTCCCTCCTTTGTTTGTCCGCCGCGCTGTTCGCGGTCGCTTCGTCCCGCGCCGTCGTCCCCGCCCCTCCGTCCGATGCCGTGATCTCCGAAGATTTTGAATCCGTCGCCGTGGGCCAAATCCCGGCCGGCTTTACCAAGACCGGCGCCATCGGGGTGGCCGAGGATGTGGCGCACAGCGGCAAACATTCGCTGAAGGTCGAGCCAGCCACCAAGGGCGGACGCTTCATCAGCCTCTCTCCCGAGAAGGTCGCGGCCTTGGGCGGCGAGCAGTGGGGCCGGTTCTATTACAAGGTCAAGACACCCACGCCGCTGCCGCTCATCCCGGAAGGCAAAACTACCGCCTCCATCCACACCACGCTGGTCGCGGGCAAGTGCACCAGCCCCCTGGCCAACGACCCCATCGAAGTGCGTCTCGCCGGCCTGTCGGTTAACGGCACCGGCGCCTTCAAGTATCTCTACAATGTGCAGCCCAAGTTGCGGAAGGAATTCGGCGTCGGGGCCAAGACCACGCAAAACTTCAACGATGAATGGACGATGATCGAGTGGCATGCGGATAACGCCACGCAGACCTACCAGTTCTTCCTCAACGGCCAGGAAGTCACCGACATCGGCTTGAAGAAAGGCGCCGGCCAATTTGAAGGCGTCGAAATCCCGGCGAAGTTCGATACGTTGTCCGTCGGTTGGACGAATTACCAGGCCGCCACCGGCGAAGGCTTCACCGTCTGGATCGATGACCTCGCGATCGGCAAGAAGCGTCTCGGCCCCGCCGCCGCCGCCGCGACCGCACGCAAGTAAAAGCGCTTTGCCTTACCACAAAGGCACGATGGGCGTGCCTTCTTTGAAGCTGTCATGAACTAGGGATGACGGGGTGGGGGTGCGCCCCATCCTAACACGCCCGCTTATTTCTTCAGCGCCGCGTCGAGCTCCGCGAGGTACGCGTCCGGTCCGCTGCCGGGATGATAGCCGGTCTTGCGGCCCAGTTCGTTGCCGTCCGCGTCCAGGACCACGATGGTCGGGTATCCGTTGAAGGGAAACTTGCCCTTCAATTCCTCATTCTGCGCCTGGAGCTTCTTGGAAAGTTGTTTCTTTCGGGGAAAGTCCACCTCGACCAGGATCGCGTTTTGTTTCGCCCAATCCTTGAACTTGGCGGTGCTAAAGACCTCCTTGTGGAGGACCATGCAATAGCCGCACCAGTCCGATCCGGTGAAATCGAGCAATAGCTTCTTGTTCTCCGCCTTGGCCTGAGTCACGGCCTTGGCATAATCATCCGTCCAGCCGGGAGGCGCGGCAGCATGAGCAGGGATCGCGATGGCGAGGAGAGCGAGAGCGAGCAACGAGAGATGTTTCATGGGGAGGGATTGCTTGGGGTTCAGCCGATTCGACACGAACCGCCTACTGCTGCCAAGCACCGATGCATGCGCATCGGTGCTGGCGTTTCAGCAGCACAAAAACCCGGCCTCGCGGTGTTAGTCCACGAGACGTCACCACTGCTCCGAAGCGCGGCCGCAGAGCAGATAGAAACTACCGGCGTAGAGAATCGTCAGAAACAAGAGGAAGATCATATCATAAATCCTTTCGGTACACTCAAAGGGGTTTGGCTCGCAGCTCTTCGATCTCGTGCTGGAGATGATGGATTTCGCGTTTCAGCACAATCCGCGACCGCATCGAGCGGGTCAGGGAAAGCCGCTGTCTCTTGACCGAGAGCAGGCTTTCCAGGGAATTGAGCAGGATGTTCTTCATGCCAGATTAGACGCGGGGTGACCGTTTGTCGTTCATTTGTCTTTACAGAGGAAAAGACGCGGAAAGTGGCTCCGAAGGAAGATTCACCACGAAGGCTCGAATACACGAAGGGAGAAAAGGGGCACAGGCCATAAGTGTTCCGGATTCTTTCTGCCCCTTCGTGGTAAAATTTCCGGCAGAGATTCCATCGCCATGGACCCCCTCGATTGATTACAGCTTCACGCCGTTATGCCGCCTCCTTCCACAGACCAAACTCTCGCCGGGCAAAAAATTGGCTTCGTCGGGCTCGGTAACATGGGCCGGGCGATGGCGCGGCATCTTCACGAAGCGGGCGCCGATGTGGTCGTCTGGAATCGCAGCGCTGGCCCCGCGGAAGCCGCCGTCGCTGCCGGCCTGCGGCGGGCTTCGACGCTGCCGGAACTCGCGCGCGAAATCGGCGCGGGTGTCATCTGCGTTAATCTCACTACTGCCGAAGTCGTCGAGCAGTTGGTGTTCGGCGCGGGTGGCCTCATTGAGGGATTGCACGCAGGTGCGATGATCATCGACTTCGGCACCACGGGCGTTCCGGCGACGAAGCAATTTGCCGCGCAGGTGTCGTGGGTCGATGCGCCCGTGTCGGGTGGACAAGTGGGTGCGGAGACCGGCACGCTGACCATCATGGCGGGTGGGAGCGAAGCGGCGTTTCAGCGTGCCCTGCCGATCCTGCAAATGGTGGGCAAGAACATCACCCATCTCGGCCCTGTCGGCGCCGGACAGGTGACCAAGCTCGCCAATCAACTGATCGTCGCCCAGACCATCGACGCCGTCGCCCAAGCCCTGCGGCTTGCGGAACTCGCCGGGGTCGACCCCGCCTGCGCCCGGGAAGCCTTGCTCGGCGGGTTTGCCGAAAGCCGCATCCTGCAACTGCACGGCGATCGCATGGTGCGGCGCGACTTCACGCCCGGTGGACGCTCCGCGCTGCAACTCAAGGACGTGCGTTTGATTTGCGAGCTCGCCGAGTCCCTCGGCTTTCAGTCACCCACCCTCGATAACTGCCGCGCGCAGTGGGAGGAGATGGTCGAAAAGCGGGGCCTGGGCGATGTGGACCACTCGGGGTTGTTCCTGCTCTACGAGCAGCGTTAAAATCCCTGTCATCCTTCGACTTCGCTCAGGATGACAACGTTTTTTTCGAGCGCTTCGCGAGCGTCCCGCCCCTCACGAATGCATCACCTGCCCGCCGTCGATGTTGATCGTCTGGCCAGTGATATTGCGGGCGTGTTCCGAAGCGAGGTACACAGCCATCGCGGCATATTCCGCGGGCGTCTGCCAGCGACCGAGCGGGGAGACTTTGCGGATCTTTTCTCCGCCCCATGTCGCGTAATCCTGCCGCTGTTCCGGCGGAAGATTGGCCTGGCCCGCTTTCCACACCGCTTCGTTCAAGCTGGTCTGCACCATGCCCGGGGAGAGCGCGTTCACCCGGATGCCGTGCGGCGCGAGGTCCTTCGCCGCGCATTGCATGAAATTGATGAGCCCGGCCTTGGCGGCGCTGTAGGGCGGATCGGTCTGCGAGCCGATCTGGCCGGCGACCGAGACGAGAAAGAGCATCGAGCCCTGCCCGCGCGCGATCAGCTTCGGCGCCATGGCGTGCGCCACGTTCACCGCGCCGATCAAATTGATCTCGATCACGCGTGCCCAGTCGCCGGGCTCCAGGTTCCAGAAGGGAAACCCGAATTTCCCCGAGCCCACGCCGACGCAATAGATGACATGGTCGACGTCGCCGATCTCTCCCGCGGCAGCGCGCACTTCGTCATAGGAAGTGACATCGCCGGCAAGGTTGGCGTGCGCGGAGGGCAGGGGAGTGTTTTGCGCATCGCGATCGAAGGCCCACACCTGGCAGCGTTCGGCAACGAAGCCCTCGGCGATGGCGCGGCCGATCCCACGGGCCGCTCCGAAGACGACGACCTTTTGCGCAGCGAGGTTCATTTGCATGGCCGGCATGTCATCGGCTTCCGCGCGGCAAAGCAAGATTGACGAACTTTTCCGCAATGGAGCCAATGGAGCCAATGGAGCCAATGGAGGCAGGCACATTTTCGCGGGAGGTATGCTTAAATGGCGCCATGCAAATCCACCTGACGACTACCCGCAGCGGTGACCTGGCCCAGCTCGAAATAAGAGTCCGCCGCCCGCCCGGCACGACCACTCCAGACCCAAAAAGAAAAGGCGCCGATAGGTGAATTTAAGGTGCCTTAAGCTGCCTTAAGCCGATTTAAGGTGGCGGATTTTTCCCTTTCCCATCCCGGCGGGACTGATAGCACCAAACACCGCCCTCCCTTCCCCCATTCCCCCACGCGCGATCACCTTCGTCCGAAACGTATGACCACCCGGAAACCCCTCATCGGCATCATCGACTGGGCGAAGTCCCCCCTCGGCGAACCGGAATGCACGGCCGAGCGCGCGGTCATCGGCGATGCCGCCGAGGTGCGGCGCTATCTTTGTTCGAGCGACGCGGATTTCACGGACGAGATCTGCGGCGCGAATGTGCTCATCGTGTGGCACAACACGCCCGTCGGCGCGGCCGGCCTGGCGCGGCTGCGCAATTGCCGGGCGCTCATTCGCAATGGCGTGGGCTTCGATTCGGTGGACATCGCTGCGGCCCGCGAGCGCGGCATCGCGGTGTGCAATGTGCCCGATTACGGCACCGAGGAAGTGGCCGATCATGCCCTCGCGCTCACCCTCGCGTTGTGCCGCCAGCTCTTTCCGCTCGATCGCGAGGCGAAGCAACTCGGCTGGACCATCCGCGTGGAGCCCCGGCTCCGGCGCTTGCGGGAGCTGACCTTTGGCGTCGTAGGTCTCGGCCGCATCGGCACCGCTGCCGCCCTGCGCGCCAAGGCGCTCGGCTTCAAGGTGATTTTCCACGATCCCTATCTGCCCAATGGCGCGGACAAGGCCGTGGGCATTTCCCGCGTACGCACGCTGGATGAATTGCTGGCGAAGTCCGACGTCGTCTCGCTGCATTGCCCGTTGACCAGCGAGACGCGGCATCTCATCGCCGAGCGCGAACTCTCTCTGATGAAGCCGGACGCGTTTGTGGTGAATACCGCCCGCGGCGCGGTGATCAAGAAGACCGCCATTCTCGACGCCTTGCGCGCGGGCCGCATCGCGGGCGCGGGTCTCGATGTGGTCGAGGACGAGCCCTTGCAAAGCGCGGAAGAGGCCGCCACGCCCAACCTCATCGTCACCTGCCACGCGGCTTTTTGCAGCGTGGAATCGAAGCTGGAAATGCGCGCGACCTCGGCGCGCATCGCCCTCGCTGCCGTGCGCGGCGAGCCGCTGGAAAACGTCGTCAATGGCGTGGTCTAGAAGATGGAACACGATCAGTTCGCTCCCACTCCTCTCCCACCTCCGATCCCACCGCGATCCCACCGCGATCCCACCCGCGTTACAGAGAAAATCCCACCGCTCCCACTCGATCCCACCGATAAAAAATCCCATCCGCAACGACAGGATCTCCCTACTATGAAATCGCTCGCCCTCTCCCTCGCGATCGTCGTCTCCTTCACCGCTACGACCTTCGCCCAGCAACCCGCCGCACCGCGCCGTCCCGAGCAGCGTCTCGTCTCGCCCGAAGTCGCGCAGGGCAAAGTCACCTTCCGCCTCGCCGCGCCCAAGGCGCAGCAGGTGAATGTGCGGATCAATGGCCGCAAGGACCCGGTGGCCATGCAGCGCGATGAGAAAGGAGTGTGGACCGCGACCGTCGAGGACCTCGCGCCGGAGATCTACGATTACCAATTCGACGTCGATGGCTTCTCCACCCTCGACCCGGCCAATGCGTGGGTGAAAACCGGTCTGCGTCCCAACACCAGCATGGTGGAAGTGCCCGCCCATCCCGCCGAGTTTTGGGAGCCCCTCGACATCCCCCACGGCAACGTCACCATCCACACCTTCTGGTCGAAGTCGCTCGAGGCTCCGCGCAGCTTCCGCGTCTACACGCCGCCGGGTTACGACCAGCAGACCGCCGCCCGCTTCCCCGTGCTGTATCTCCTGCACGGCTCCGGCGATACGGACGATGGCTGGATGGTCTCGGGCCGCGCCAACTTGATCGCCGACAACCTCCTCGCCACCGGCAAGGCGAAGCCGATGCTCATCGTGATGCCGAACGGCACTTACCCGCGCGAAGCCGGCCACGAGAATGACTTTGAAACCGCGCTGCTCCAGGAAATCATCCCCACCGTGGAGAAGCAGTACCGCGTGGCCCCCGGCGCCGCCAACCGCGCGCTCGCCGGCCTATCGATGGGCGGATTCCAGACGCTCAGCGTCGGCATAAAACATATGGACCAGTTCGCCTGGCTCGGCGTCTTCAGCGCGGGCGTGCGCGACAACGCTGGCGAGACCTACGGCCCCTTTCTCGACAAGGCCAACGACCAGCTCTCGCTCTTCTGGATCGGCATCGGCGAAGACGACTTCCTCCTCACCAGCGAAAAGGCCCTCGAGACCTTGCTCAACGATCACCACGTTAAATACAGCGCCCACATCAGCAAAGGCGGCCACACCTGGACCAACTGGCGGCACTACCTCCACGACTTCCTCCCGCTGCTTTTCCAAGCACCCCAAAAATAGGGCGAAGCTGGATCTACGGCTTCTTGGATTTGTCGAACTCGGCCCAGAAGTCCCCGGCACTTTGCCCGGGGTCGTGAAGGGTTTTGGCCTCGAAGCCGATGCGTTTCTGGTTCGGGAGGTTGCGCAGTTTGTCGATGCCTATGGCGTTGCGAGGAAGGATGATGTTTTCGAGGGTGTTGCAGCCCGCCAGCCAGGCGACGTCCCGCATTTGCGAGTTTTTGAGGTTGATGATGGTGAGCGGGAGAGCGCGCAGACTGGCAATGTCGGACACCCTGGTGCCCTCCATGACGAGCGTGGTCAGCGGCATCTTGCGCAATGGCTGCAGGTCACCCACGGTCTCGCAATTGAGGAGAATGAGTTCCTTGAGCGGGGCGCCTTCCAAGGGCTTGAAGGAAAGTCCTGCCAGGGCGGAGCATTTAAAAAATTCCAGTGGCAGGCCACGGAGCGGGCCGAGGTCGAGCGGCAGGTAGTACCCCGTCCAGTTCTCCATATCGAGGTAGCGTAATTTGCTGAGACCGTGCAGGACTTTCGCATCCCCGGAGGCAGTTGGGCTGAACTCGAGCCGCTCCAGGGGCCACCGGCTCAGCACCGAGAGGTCCGCGATGGCGAGCTTGTCCCCATTGAATTGGCGCATCGGGCACCCGGCCAGCGGCCCGATGCGCGTCACAGACGTGTAAGACAGGTCCAGGTTGGAGATCGGCAAGTCGCGGAGAAAGGTGACTTCGGCTACGGGCAGCCTGCTCAAATTCAACCGGTAGGTGCCGTCGGGGAGTTTCTGAAACCGGTCTTCCGTCCAGCCATCCAACGAGCGCAGCCGGGCCAGTATCGGTTTCATTTTTTCCTCGGCTTCGCGCGTTTTGCCGCCCGCATCGTAGCTCGCCCAGAACTCCGCGGTGCTTTGGGTGGGAAGGCCCCGGACGGGATCGCGGGTGTTTGAAATCCGCTGGAGCGCGGGCATCCGGCGCAGGGGATTTGGGTCGCGCAGCGCGCCGGGAATGGTGATGCTGGTCAGCGCGGGGCAGGTCGCGAGGAGAAACACTTCCTCGACTTTGGTGTCGTCGAAATAGAGTTCCCGCAAGAGCAGGTGCTGGAGCGGCGCGAGGTCGCGCACGGCGGTCCTCGAAATGGCGAGACGATCGAGCTTCTTCAAGGCGGCCAGCGGGCGGAGATCGGTGACGCTGGTTTGGCTGACGTCGAGCGAGAGCAAGGTGGGACACGCGGCGAGTGGAGTGAGATCCTTGATGGCGGTGTCGCTGGCCTCGAGGGTCGTGAGCGGCAGGCCGCGCAGAGGAGTGAGATCGGAAATCTTCGTGCTCTTGATGACCAGGCGGCGAATGGGCAGCCCGCTCAGGACCGCGAGATTATCCAGCGGGAGCGCGGTGAGATCGAGGTCCATGAAACCATCGACGCCGACCGACACCGCAGTGATGCTGCTCTCGGGCGCACCGAGCTGGCGCAGGGTCTGGCGCAACTGTTCCAGCCGCGGGGCCAGCCTGCTGAGGAGGGCGAGCTGCTGGCCGCGCGCGGCCAGGAAGGCGGCGACGGTGGGTACCTTGTCGAAGGCGGCCGTGCCGGTTCCAAAATCGCCGCTGCCGAGGCGCTGGAGAGTGCGTATTTTTTGCAGCAGGGCGAGATCGGTAAATTGCGTGGGAAGATTCAGGGTCTCCAGTGCGGGGAGAGTGGTGAGTGGGGAAAAGTCGGTGAGTTGCGGGCAGCCGAAACAATCCAGCCGCCGCAGGGGCAGGCCGCGCAACGCTTCGAGGGAGGTGATCGGCGTCCCGGCGAGATTGAGCGTCGCGAGGGGCATCCCCTGAAGCACCGTCAGGTCGGTCACTGGGCAGTCGCGCAGCGCGAGTTCTTCGAGGGCCTTGCCTTTCAAGGGCAAGAGATCGGCCAGCGGATTTCCGGAGCAATCCAGCTTGGTGAGCGGCAGCGCCGCCAGCGGAGTGAAGTCGGTCACTCCGGTGCGTGCGATGTTCAGCGCGCTGATCGGCAGGTCGTGCAACAAGGCCAGGTCGGGAAGGGCGAGGTCCGAAAGATCGAGCGTGACCGTGCCGTCTTCGCGCCTGGCCAGCCGCGTGTCGGTCCACTGGGGTTGTTGAGTGGCCGGGGCGAGTTGCTCCTTCATTTTCGCGAGGCGTTCGTCGTCCTGGCGTGCGAGCGCGCTGGCGAGGAACACCCCGTCTGCGGAGCGCTTTTGCGTGACGACCGCCTGCAAGAGCTCGGCTTGCTGCGATTTCGAGAGCGGCTTTCCCGCCGCGTCGGCGAGCAGACGCTCGCCCAGTTCCAGGTTGGTTTTGGCCACAGCATCCGTGGGGCGCAGCGTGAGGACTCGGCGGTAGCTGGCGGCGGCTTCCGGCAGGCGCTGCATGGCCTGGAGCGTGTTGGCTTGGAAGAGCGGGTAGTCCGCGTTGTCCGGGGCCAGGGCGATGGCGAAGCCGATGCGCTCGAGCGCCGCCTCGAATTTCTGGACCTGAACCAAGGAGGCGGCCTGGCGCTGGTAGGCCGGCGCGGCGGT
>NZ_JBDUCX010000228.1:0-11175 GCF_040003245.1 Chthoniobacter sp. | reverse complement strand
GGCGACGGTGGTGACGCTGGTGGCGAGCATGGTGAGGGCGAGGAGAGGGAGGAATTTCATCGGGGTGATGACTATGGGTGGCGGAGGGGAAATGGAAAATGCAAAATGGGAAATGGCGTGGGTGCGCTGGGGTCGCTGAACCGTCAGCGGTGAAGTCTTACCCTTTGAGTTCGGCGAGCTGGCCCTTGAGGCGTTCGATCTCGGCTTCCGCTTGCTTGCGTTCAGTGACGTCGCGGTAGAGGGCGACGACGAGGCGGCGCCCATACAGAACGATCGGCGTGGCGCTGATGGAGACGGGCACGGCGGAGCCTTCCCCGGAAGGGATTTCACCCTCGAAGACCACGCGTTGATCGGAGGTGGAATCACCGGTGAAGTTGCGCCGAAATTCCGCCAACGTGCCCGGAGAAAGCAGATGCTCGATATTGGAGCCAACGATTTCCGAGCGAGGCCGGCCGAAGAGTATTTCCGCCTGGCGGTTGGTGTCGATCACGCGCCCATTGCGGACATCGGTGAGGAGGGCGGCCTCGCTGAGACACTCGAAGAGATGGCGGTATTTGCTTTCCGATTGAATCATCGACTCCTCGGCGCGCCGCAAGGCCGCGCGCTCCGCGGCATCGACGAGCGCCCGATGCACGGCGGGCACCAGACGGGCCAGGCGCTGCTTGATGATATAGTCGGTGGCGCCGGACTTGAGCGCATCGATGGCGGTGTCCTCGCCGATGGTGCCGGAGACAAACAGGAAGGGCACGTCGGGCCGCTTGAGCCGCGCGATTTCCAATGCGGACAGCCCGTCGAACTTGGGCAGCGAGAAATCCGAGAGGATGAGATCGTAGCCGCCCCGGTCCAGCGCGGCGCTGAAGGCCTCCTGGGTTTCGACCCGATCGATCTGACACTCAAAGTGATTCCGCTGAAGCGTCGCTTCAATCAGCACTGCATCGTTCTCGTTGTCTTCCAAGTGCAGGATACGCAGTTCGGTACTCATGGGGGCCGTCCTTGGAGAATATCGCAATTCACACGCCTGATGGACGTAAGGGGAGCCTACGGGACTGTTTTGGGTGGGGTGGTCGTGGAGGTCGGGGATGCGCCCTTGAGGAAGCGCAGGAAGCTGCTTTGCGTGCTGAGAATGAGCGTGGTCTCGCCTTGGAAGGAGGTCTTGTAAGTATCGAGGGTGCGCTGGAATTGGTAGAGGTCGCGTGCTTCCTGACTGGAGTTGAACGCCTTCGCGTAGATCGCCGTGGCCTCGGCATCGGCCTTGCCCTCGACGGTTTGCACTTCGCGATACGCCTTCGACTCGATCTCCTTCAAGTCGCGGTCCTTGGCACCAATGATTTTCGCCGCCTCGCCTTCGCCTTCGCTGCGGAAACGGGCCGCGATTTGCCGGCGCTCGCTGGTCATGCGGTCATAGATCTTCGAGCTCACCGCGGGGTTGTAGTTGATGCGCTTGAAGCGCACATCGAGCAGCTCGATGCCGAACTCCGCCAGCTTGCCGCGCGCCTCATCGGTGATTTCCTTTTCCAGCGCGACACGCCCAAATTGAATCGACGGCAGCCCCGCGGCGACCGCGCCGCTGCCGGCCACGAGCGTGTCATCGACCGCGGCCTTGCGGTCCTTCGTCGTGCGAATCATTTCCACGAGCTCATGGCGGGCCACGGTGTTGCGCGTCTCACTGCCGAGGATGTCATCGAGCCGGGATTGCGCGCTGCGCTGGTCGCTGAGGCGGATATAGTATTGCGCCGGATTGCTGATCCGCCAGCGCGCAAAGGTATCCACCACGATGTAGAGCTTGTCCTTGGTCGGCATCTCCGCGACCGGGCCGTCCCACTCGAGGACGCGCTTCTCGATGCTGTGCACGTCCTGGATGAAGGGCGTCTTGAAATGCAGTCCCGCCTCGGTGATCGGCTCGCCGATGGGTTTGCCAAATTGCGTGATGATGACCTGCTCCATCTCGGAGACGGTGTAAAAAGCGCCGGAAACCGCGAGCAGCGCGAGGACGGCGATGACGAACAGCAGGATGGAAAAAGCCTTGGTATTCATGCGCGTTATTTCGCTTTCGCTTTCGTGTCGAGGTTCAGCAGCGGGAGCAATTGCGACACGCTGTCGTCGATGATCACCTTGCGTTCAAACTGCGGAAGGATCTCGGTCATCGTCTCGAGATACATGCGCTCGCGGGTGACCTCCGGCGCCTTGAGATACTCGGCGAGCAAGGCGCTGAAGCGATCCGCATCGCCCTGCGCCTGGTTGACGCGGCCGAGCGCGTAACCCTCCGCGCCGCGGATCTTTTGATCGGCCTCGCCGCGGGCGCGGGGGACGACCTTGTTGTATTCGCCGTTGGCGACATTGATCATCTGTTCCTTCTCTTGTTGCGCCTGGTTCACCTCGTTGAAGGAAGACTGCACATTGCGCGGCGGGTGTACGTCCTTGAGTTGCACCTGCATGACGCTGATCCCGAGCCCGTATTGTTTCGAGAGGCCTTGCAACCGGAGCAGCGTTTCATTTTCGATTTCCTGCCGGCCGATGGTGAGCACTTCGTCCACCGTGCGGTCGCCGACGACTTCGCGCATGGCCGATTCGCTGGCGTCGCGCAAGGTCAGGGCGGGCGAGTGCACGTGAAAGAGATACTGTTTGGGGTCTTCGATGCGGTACTGCACGACCCACTCGACGAGCGCCATGTTGAGATCGCCTGTGACCATGCTCTGCTCGGCCTCGGGTTCGCGGGGTATTTGGTCGTCGTTCGTGGCGCCCGGGGTGCTGAAGCCAAACTCCAGCTTGAGCTGGCGCTGGACTTCGACGCGGACGATCTGGTCGATGCCTAGCGGCAGCTTGAAGACCAGCCCCGGCTGCACGATGTCCTTGAACTTCCCAAAGCGCAGCAGCACCCCGACCGAGTCCGCCGGCACCGAGGAGTAGCATGAAAGCAGCGTCAAGATGACGAAGAAGACGAAGATGCCGCGCCAGATCCACTTGAAGTTGAAATGGGGCATGTTCCACTGGGACACCTGATAGTTGGGCGGAGGCATGGAGAAGGTTTGAGGTTCGAGGTTGGAAGTGGGATGGGACCCCGGCGCGAATCTGGAGACGCATTGTTACCGAAGCGCCTGAACATCACAGGAAAATTTCAGGCACGATTAGGCACGATGAGGGGCGATGGGGCACGATCAGGGGTGCGATTCCCGGCGCACGGGCAAGTCAGATGCGTAAGGGAGGTGTGAAAAAAGTGTGCGGCCAGCACGCGCGGGAGAAAATTTTAGAGGCTTGAGAAGGCTTGATTTACCTTGATTTGGCTTTAGGCGCTGGCGACGGGAACGCTCCAGTCCCCGGTATTTTGCGTCGCGCTCATGTTCTGCTCGTTGATCGGCCGGCCATCGGAAAAGTCTTCCAGGCACGCGTGGACATCCGGCAGGGAATTGAGGGTTTTGATGAGGCGGCGGGCGGGCGACTTTACCGAGGCGGGATGATACGGGATCAGTGATGTTCATGGGGGCAATTGTACCTTCATTTCACCAGAAAAGTGCATCGGCCCATTGGTTCCATTGGCTCCATTGCGAAAAATGTGATGGAACAGGGTCGGCAGGGCGGGTCGCGGTGGCCGAGGGAGGGAATTTACCGCAGAGGGCGCAGAGGGAGGAGAGAGGGCCGCAGAGGGAAAGAGGGCCTTCTTCGGCATTCACCACGCGGAGCGTGACAAACCTTCGTTTAAAGGCCTATGAGACGGGTTCCTTTTTCCCTACCCATTATGAAAATCGTCATCACCGGTGGCGGCGGCTTCCTCGGCTCGCAGCTTGGTCAAAAACTCCTGGAACGCGGCACTCTCACCGGGCCTTCAGGCGCGGCGGAGGAGATCCGCGAGATCGTGCTGCTGGATGCGGCGTTTCATCGCCCGGCGACGGATAGACGCGTTCGCCAGGTCACGGGAGACATCAGTGATTGCGCCACCGTTTTCTCCGCCGTCGGTGGCGATCCGGCGGTGGCGATTTTCCATCTCGCCTCCATGGTGAGTGGAGAGTGTGAAGAGCGTTTTGACGACGCGCTGCGCGTGAATCTCGATGGTGGTCGCAATGTCTTCGAGGCCGCGCGCGCGGTGCCGGGCCGGCCGAGAGTGGTCTTTGCCAGCAGCATCGCGTGCTTTGGCGGCGAGGCCATGCAGGATCCGAATACCGACCGCACCAAGCTCACCCCGCAAACGACCTACGGCATGACCAAGGCCATCTGCGAACTACTGGTCAACGACTACTCGCGCAAAGGCCATTTCGACGGCCGGTCAGCCCGCCTCCCCACCGTGATCGTGCGTCCCGGCAAACCCAATGCCGCGGCGTCGAGCTGGGCGAGCGGCATGTTCCGCGAACCGCTCAACGGCGAGACTTGCCTGCTGCCGGTGCGCCGCGAGCAATGTCACCCGATGACCGGGTATCGCACCGTGATTGAATCGCTGATCGCCTTGCACGAGGTGCCGGCGACGCAATTGCGCGACGACCGGGCCATCGGCCTGCCGGCACACCGCGTGACGCCGCAACTGGCCGCGTCCGTGATCGAGGAAGTCGCCCGCGAGCGCGGCTTGAAGATCGGCCCGATTGTCGACGCCTTCGACGCGCGCATCCATGGGATCGTGGACAACTGGCCGGTGGCTGTGGACGGCTCCCGCGCGCTGGCGCTTGGCCTGCCGCATCCGCCGCCGCTCAAGCAGATCGTCGAGCAGTATCTCGAGGATTTTGGAAAGCGGTGAATTTGGGGCGGTGGGAAGAATGGGATCAACGGTGCGCTCACGAATGATCTTTGTTCGCGCAGTCGTGGGCGCCGGGAGACTCGAACTGGATGGTGGCGTGGCCGATGCGGAAGCGTTCGCGAAGGGTGACGTTGATCTCGCGGAGCAGGGCGTCGTTGGCGGAACGCTCGGTGAGGACGAGGTGGACGGTCAGCGCGACTTCCGTGGTGCTGAGGCCCCAAATGTGTAGATGGTGGGCGTCGGCTACGCTGGGCAGCGTGCGCAGGTACTCGCTCACGGCGGCGGGGTCAATGCCCTCGGGGACGGCGTCGAGGGAGAGATTGATCGATTCGCGCAGCAGGTCCCACGTGCCGTAGATGATGATGGCGGCGAGGAGGAGGCTGACCGCGGGATCCAGCCAGTACCAGCCGGTAAAGGCGATAACGATGCCGGCGACGACGACGCCGGCGGAGATGAGGGCATCGGCGGCCATATGGACAAAGGCGCCGCGCACGTTCAAGTCGCCCTTGCGGCCGGATAGGAACATGAGCGCGGTGCCGGCGTTGATCGCGATGCCGAGCAGGGCGACCCAGATGATCGTCTGCGCGCCGACGGGGTCGGGCGTGCGCAGGCGTTGCAGGGCTTCCCACGCGATGGCGCCGACGCTGACGAGCAGCACGATGGCGTTGCCCAGCGCGGCGAGCACGGAGGAGCGCTGGAAGCCATAGGTGTGGCGCTCGGTGGCGGCGCGTTTGGCGAGAAACGTCGCGCCCCAGGCGAGGCCGAGGCCGAGGACATCGCTGAGATTGTGCCCGGCATCGGCGACGAGGGCGAGGGAGTGCGAGAGCAGGCCGTAGACGACCTCGACGATGACGAAGATCGTGTTGAGCGCGATGCCGACGGCGAAGGCGCGGCCGAAGTTCGCCGGGGCGTGGGAGTGGCCGTGGCTGTGACCATGGGGATGGTCGTGCTTGTCCCCATGGTCCTCGTGGTCGTGATCGTGGTGGTCGTCGTTGTGAATTGGCATGGGCTAAACGAAATGCGGACGTGCGACTTAGGCACGATCATTCGTCGTGCGAATTTAAAGGAAACAGGAGAACTGTCCGTTGTCGTGGCGTATTGAGCTTGGAAGTAGCCGGCAGCTACTGCTAACGGCTTTCGGCGAGTCTCTCGTTAAACTTACTCAGCGGATGAAGACTTTCAGTGAACCGGCTTTTGCGATTGCCAGACCAACTGAAATCCGTTTATAAGCCAAAGGATGATTGCTGGCAGCATTCGTTTGGGTGTGGAACGGGAGATTACCTCGTTTTCGGGATCGTTGCTGGAGCAACTAACAGATGCCCACGGTTCGTATGGAATCAAGTTTGTCCAAAGCAGGTGGGCGGCACACTACGAAACTCCAAAGTCGCTAAAGATATCGGAGACCCCCGCATTAACGTGGGGCACGGCAACCTATATCACGCCGCTGGCCTTCCCGCTTTCGTCCGCTCTTTACGGTCGCATTGGGGTCGTCACAGATTTTGACGCTAGCAATTGGAAAATCTTCGATGCCACCAAACCTCGAACCCGTCTAGCGTACCTTCGGTGGGCTCGAGCGCAGCCCGTCTATGCCGACCTTCTGTTGACGGTCCATTCGACATTTACAAATCATTTACTCAGAAACCAATTTCGTGAGGAATTTGAGATCGACTGCGTCCTGTTTCATCCGGATCAGGAAGCAGATGCACATACCGATTCGGCGCAACACGTGTGGATGGCGGTGACGGATTGGGCGTCTCATCAATGCATCGAAAACACTCTGAGCCAGCGGCTTCGCAACGGCAGATTTTGCGTCTTACTCGACGAAGACTTCGCGTTGCAGGATCACGGGCTCCCAATTCGAACGGCAAATCGACAAATTGAGCCGGTAACAAATAGAATACTGAATCCGACGCCCATGCCGGTGAGTCGCGCAAGAATCGATGCAACACTACCGGGTCAGATTGCCGCGATCTATGGAAGTGGTGGGTATCTGCACGTGTATATTGAGCCATGAGCGCCGTTCTCGCCCTCGCTGCTGACTTCATCGAGCGGACCTCCAATCCTGCATATGGGCCTCTCGTCAACGAGGAATATGGGCTGCGCCTGGCGACACTGTGGGAAAGTGAAGGCCTTGATCGCGAATTAAGAAAGGAGGCGAGCGAATTAAGCGAAGTAGGGACGTTGACCGCTCACGGCTGGGTCTGGTTCCTGGAATGGGCCCGTGCCCATAAGGTAGAACTCAATGAGAAACTCCTTATTAATCTCGTGGAAAGGTGGACCAGCATCTTGATACAAGTCAGGGCAATCGACATAGGTACACAAGCTAGCGAATGGCTGCATCGCGATGCGTCAATGAGACTGGAGTTCTTTCCACATCCTTTCCTCCGAAGGCTATTAATCAGATGCGTCAATCCGCCGGAGCGGGCCGCACTCGCCGATGATTCGGCGGAGCGGTTGCGGTCGGAAACCCCGCGGACCCGACACGCGGAAAGCGTGTTGGTTTCGCTCTTACAGTTGGGAAGGGACGTTACGCTTGACGCTGCGAGTTCTTTGCTTCGGCACGAATGGGATGGTCAACGGAGGTTGCTCGAATTTTATGGAGTGCTTTTGGAGGGGCTGGATCGTGAATCGCAAAACGTGTGGATTGAGCGCCTGCGAATACCTGGATATTACGGGGAGCGATAGAAGGGGGCCGTTTTTGATAGTCCGAATTTCGGCCAGCCGTTGTGGCCGCGAAGACTGCTGACAGCCCAAATTAAGTAGAAGGATCGATCTCTGGGAGTTTACGCCGCTTTGACCGGCGGGAGCGTGAGCGCCAGCGTGCTGGCGCCCAGGCCGGATGTGAACCGGGGCGTGGAAGCCAGGATGGGGATCGGCTCGAAGCCGGCGGCTTTCAAGGCGAGATAGGTGGCGGCG
Source organism: Chthoniobacter sp. (assembly GCF_040003245.1). Lineage (NCBI taxonomy): Bacteria > Pseudomonadati > Verrucomicrobiota > Spartobacteria > Chthoniobacterales > Chthoniobacteraceae > Chthoniobacter > Chthoniobacter sp. Next base: position 3,539 of record NZ_JBDUCX010000228.1, on the reverse strand, counting down.
GCTTCCTTCGCCACGGGGATTTCGGGGACGGCGAGGGACAGTCCCGAGACAGCGGCGTCGGGCGGGATTTCCTCCGGGCCGCGGACGGTCCATCCGGCGCGCTCGAAGATCGCCTTGAACCATTCCGCGTGAAGGCGGGCGGCGGGATCGCCGGCCGGCGTGCGGATCGTGATGGCCTGCGAGCGAACACCGGCGAGGTTATGAAAGAGCGCGTGGTCTTGCTCGGGCGAAAAGTCGGGCGCTTGTCCGGGCGTGCTGGTGATCCACAACAATTTGCGCTGGGGCGTGCTCGAAGTCGCGGCGCGAGCGGCGGCCATCGAATCGCGCAAGGCGGCTTCGAGCGCTTCCACGCGCGCTTCGAGCGAGTCGATGCGGCCGCGTGTTTCCGCGACGGCGGGGTCGGGCACGGGAGGTGCCGGGGGCGGGGGAGTGGGTTCGGGTTCCTTGCCGGATGAACTTTCGAGGACGATGACTTCGCGGCACTTCGGGCACTGCACGCGCCGACGGCGGGCGGAGGGCGCCGCGCGAATTCCGGCGCCACAAGCAGGGCACACGGTCTCGCCAGTTTCGGGAGGGACGTGTGTCTTGACCATCCGGCGCTAGGCAGCCGCCTCGGGTTTCCGGGATTCCGTGCCGCGCAGGAAGTCGATCTCGTCGACGCTCAAAGTGGGTGGCTCGACCCGAACCGGGGGCCGCGCGGCCCGCAGGCGCGCGATCTGGCCGGCTTCCGAAAAGCGCCAGCTCGCCACATTCGACCAGCGCGGCACCGTGGTCTTTGCGCCGCAATCGTCGCAGCGCAATTGGCGTCCCTCGCACCGGGCATCAGCCGCGATAACCACGCCGCAGGTGGTGCACTGAAACTTCACGGAAAGTCCCAGCACTTCCGGCGGCAATACCGGTTGGTAGCGCGAGAAATCCCCGGTCAAATTCACCGGTCTCGGGACCGGGACGTAGCGCGAGCAGCAGGGGCACTTGGTCAGGTCGTACCGGGAGTCGGACGAAGTTTGCAGCGCGGATCCGCAAAGGACGCAATAGAATTGGACGGCAGGCATGACGTGGAAACTCGGAGACGGCTCGCGAAAAAAGAACCTCCCATTGAGCTTGACTGTGACAAGCTGGCAGCCCATTAGTGGTAGTCAAGTTGAAAACCTTACCACCATATCTTGTGGTTCGTGGGGAAAAGTTTCATTTCACGCTTCCTCGGCGTCGCCGGTTTCATCTCCTGACTCCATGAGCAATTCCACGCAGTCCACCCTTGAGCCGCAGGCCGGCGATGCGTCGCCGGCCATCGAACCCTCGCAGATCCAATTCCTCCAGCGGACCTTCGCCGACTATCTGGCGGAAAAGCCGTCGGACAACGAAACGATCCTGAAGTGGCGGCGGGAACTGACCCAGTGGGTGCACCAGCGACTTTTCTTCTATCGCGATTCCGTGGCGGAGGTTCGGGCGGAATTGAACGCGACCTTTCGACGCACCCGCACGATCGCGGTGACGAGCGGGAAGGGTGGGGTGGGCAAGACGACTTTTTCCGTGAATCTCGCGGTGTCCTGTGCGCAACTCGGGAAGCGCGTCCTGCTCTTCGATGCCGACTTTGGCATGGCCAATGTCCATATCTATACCGGGGTGAATCCGAAGATGACGCTGCTCGATCTGATCGACCGGCGGGCCACCATCGAAGAAGTGATCATGCCGGGGCCGGGCGGTATCCAGATGATTTGCGGCACCTCGGGAGTGAGCCGCTTGTCGGATCTGACCGTGCTGGCGCTGGAGACGCTCGGCCAGCAATTGCTGCGCGCGGCGGCGGATTTCGATGTGCTGATCATCGATACGGCCGCGGGCATTTCCGCGTCGGTCACCCATTTCTTGAGTCTGGCGCAGGAGTCCATCGTGCTCGCGACGCCGGCGCTGGCTTCCACGCTCGATGCCTATGGCGTCATCAAGCTCGCCTACGAAACGCGGCTGGCGACGCGGTTGAATTTACTCGTGAACCAGGCGGCGGAGGAACAGGAGGCCGGGCGGGTGATCGAGCGCATCGCGGGCTGCGCGGAGCGCTACCTGAGCACCTCGGTGCGGACCCTCGGTTTTCTGGATCGCGATCCGGCGTTCGAGCGCTCGGCCTATAGCCGGCGTCCGCTGGTGCTGAGCGATCCGGGCAATGCCAACGCGCAACGCATTGCGTCGATTGCCGCGAAAGTTATCGAAGAAGACAAATCCGACCGCACTGCCGCCTGCGGACCGGAAGCCAACTGCGCGGCCGCCTGAAGACGGGATGCTATTTCCGCCAACCCACGAGCCAGCCATGGAAACACAAGCCCAGCCCTTGGAACCGAACTCCGCCACTCCCTTGCTGCCTCCTGCGCCGACGGAGGACGCGGATATGGATGCGTTCCTGAATCTTTTGGAGCACCTGCCAGTGCCACCACCACCGGCGCCCGAGATCCTGCCTTTCGCGCCCGCGGGCAATTTCGTGGACTTCTACGCGCTGAAGGAGAATCCGTTTGCGGACTCGGTGCACCCGACGTTTTTCTTTCGAACCGACAGTCATGCGGAGGCCTTCCGCAGCATGATGCTGGCGGTGGAGTTTCGTGCTTCGCTGGGCATGGTCACGGGGCCGAGCGGCACGGGCAAGACGCTCGTCAGCCAGTTGCTATTGCAGCATTTCGACGATCCGAAATACCGCGTGGTGCTGGTGCTGGTCACGCCCGGCTTGAGCAAGACCGGGCTACTGCGGGAGATCCTGTCGGAACTGGACCTCGCGTTGCCGGTGGGCATTTTGCGCGTGCAGGATCTGGTGAAGCAACTCGCCAACCACATCATCGAACTGCACGAGCAGGGGCAGCGGTTGGTCATTCTCGTCGATGAATGCCATCTGCTTTCCGCCGATTGCCTGCACATTTTGCGCACGATCAGCAACATCGAGACGCCGGAACAGAAGTTGGTGACCTGCCTTCTCTTCGCGGAGTCGCGGCTGTTGCAGCGGCTCGGGCATCCCAGCTACGCGTCGCTCAATAATCGCATTTACTTGCGCAGCGAGCTCCGCCCGCTCGAGCTCGCGGAACTGACCCAATACGTCAAATACCGCTTGCTGACCGCCGGGCGGCTTGACGAGCTTTTCACCGAACCGGCGCTGGCCGCGCTCCACGAGCTCTCCGGGGGGATCTGCCGCAATGTGAACAAGCTGGCCATGCTCAGCCTGATCGAGTCCGCCGACGTCCGCTCGGTCTTTGTCGACGAGGCGCTCGTCCGCTCTGCCGCCCGCCGGATGTGATGGCCCGGCAACCGCAACGCCCGCGTCCCGCGGAGAAATCGAAGACCGATCTGCGCCGCGGACAGTTTACGCCGGGAACCGCTTCCGCGAAGAAGACGGTCGCCCCACGCGGTGGCAACGGGACGACCTCCGCGGAGCAGGCGATGCTCTTCGACGAGCCGCCGGCGAAGTAGCGGCCGACCGCACACGAGAAGCGGGTAGTTGCACCACGAAGACACAAAGGCACGAAGGCAGCAAAAGTCCTGCATCGGGACCCTTCCCATTCCCCCTT
>NZ_JBDUCX010000043.1:0-34427 GCF_040003245.1 Chthoniobacter sp. | reverse complement strand
GAGGGGGGATCTGCGCGGATCCTGTCGATTGACCAGAACACGCGGACGATTCGCTTCATGCCCGCGGGCGATCCGGCTCGGGGCTGGCCATGCTGGTGGTCGTTGCGCGTGGATGGCGCCGAGGCGGGCGTGACGCTCAACTTTGAACTGCTCGGCTCCGATCGCCCGATCCCGCAGGCGGGTGAGAATCTAGGCCGCCCCTTGTCTTCCGCTTGGGCGACGCCGATGCGGGCGGCGGTGTCCTTCGACGGTGAATCGTGGCAGCACACCGAGATCGGCGAGAAGCGCCCGGGTGGAATGATCTGGCGGGTGCCGGCGACCGGGGCGCGTGTGTGGCTCGCGTGGGGCCCTCCTTTTACGCCCCACGATTCAACCACGCTCGTGACGCGCCTTAGTGCCGCGCACCCCTTTGCGGAGGCTTTTACCCTGGCGCGGACCCGCGAAGATCGCGAGGTCTCGGCGGTCCGCATCCATGCGGGCAGTGCGCCCAATGCCGATTGCTTTGGTGTGTGGGTCCAGGCCCGGCAGCATGCGTGGGAGAGCGGCGGGAGCTGGGTGTGCCGCGGATTTGCCGAATGGCTCGCCGGGGAGGATGAGGCGGCGCGCTGGATGCGCGAACACGCCGAGATATTCATTGTCCCGATCATGGACGTGGATCACGTGGCCACGGGCGATGGCGGCAAGGAAGCCCTGCCGCAGGATCACAATCGCGATTGGTCCGACGCGCCGCACTGGCCGGAAGTGGCGGCCGCGCAAAAGCGGCTGGCTGCCCTCGCCGGCGAGCAGCGCCTCGATGTGTTCCTCGATTTGCACAATCCCAGCGCCACCGATCTTGGGACCTACTTTTACACGGGCGAAGATACGCTGCTGCAGGACGTCGGCCGGCGGCGGCGGGAGCGCTTTCTGGCGCTGGCTCGCGAGCATTTCCTGGGGCCGATCCCCTATGACCCGAAGACCCGGGCGAGCGGGATGGGCTATCATCCGCTCTGGCGGCAGATCAGCAACAATTGGGTCAGCTTGCACGGCCAGCCGCACACGCTTTCCCTGTGTCTCGAAACCGCCTGGAACACGCCGGCGAGCACCTCGGAGGGCTATCTCGCCACCGGCCGGCAGCTTGCCGCGGCGCTGGCCGCCTACCTGCGCGAGCACCCCAGAACCGCGAAACCTTGAAGACCGCTTCCCCAGCCGGATTCCCATGACGCCCTCCACTCCGCCCAAGCCTCACCCCGTATTCCATATCGTAGCGATCTTCCTATTGGCGGTCGTGGCAGTCCTCAGCCTGGTGGGTTCGTTTCACCAATATTCCTTCTCGAGAAGCCCTTTCGAGAGCGTGCTGGCGCCGGTCATGGCCATCTCCTTGTGGGGTTTCCTGATTTGGAGACTTTGGCAGCGCCCCCGCAACTGGGGACTGGGCATTGGAATATTTCTGCTCCTGATGCTGGTGGGCCAGACGTGGTTGATGGCGCTGGCCGTACGTAATCCGAACATACCCAAGGCTCTGGTAGGTCATCCCGCCCTGAGTTTCGTGCTCCACGAGCTTCCCATCGCGGCGGCGGCGATCGCGTGTCTTTCTCTGAGATTCGTCTCTTCCCGTGAATACACAGAAGGCGCCAAGCGTCTTGCAACGGACACACAGTGACCTTATTAGCTACCTATGTCCCTTGATTCCACCGGCCAGCGAGTGCTCATCTTCGTCGTGGCGTACAACGCCGAAAAGACGATCGAGAGCGTCCTGGACCGTATTCCCGCCGAGCTGCGCACGCGGAATGTCGAGGTGCTGGTCATCGACGACTCGTCGAAGGACGCGACGTTTCACACGGGCCTGAAGCGCGAAGACCAGACGAGTGAGTTCAAGATCACCATCATGCGCACGCCGGTGAACCAGGGCTACGGCGGCAACCAGAAGCTCGGCTACCGCTATGCGATCGACAATGGCTTCGATATCGTCGCGCTGATCCATGGCGACGGCCAGTACGCGCCGGAGAAGCTGCCGGCCTTGCTCGAGCCCTTTTACAAAGGCGAGGCGGATGCCGTGTTTGGCTCGCGGATGATCAACAAGCAGGACGCCCTGAAGGGCGGGATGCCGCTCTACAAGTGGGTGGGGAACCAGGTGCTCACGCAGTTCCAGAATGCGCTGCTCCACTCGAACCTCAGCGAATTTCACAGTGGCTACCGGCTGTATTCGACGAAGGCGCTGGCGCGCATTCCTTTCGAGCGCAACTCGAACGATTTCCATTTCGACACCGACATCATCGTGCAACTGCACTTTGCCGGGCTGCGCATCATCGAGATTCCGATCCCGACCTTTTACGGCGACGAGATCTGCCACGTGAACGGGATGAAGTACGCGTGGGATATTTTCCGTACGATGCTGCGGGCGAAATGCCACGAGAAGAACCTGCTTTACGATCGGAAGTTCGATGTTGGCCAGGTGGAGCTCACGTACGACCTGAAGATGGGTTTCCCATCGTCGCATACCTTTGCCGTCGAGGCGGTGACACCCGGCTCGAAGGTGCTGGATATCGGCTGCGGGCAAGGCTACGTGGCGAAGGAACTGGCCACGCGAGCCGCGCAAGTCACGGGCATCGATCAATACGTGCCCGCGGAAGCGCCGGCGCCGAATGTGCAGCTCACCCGCTGGGACCTCGATATGAATGAGTTTCCCGTGGAAGTCTCGGAGTTCGACCAGATCTTCATGCTCGATGTCATCGAGCATCTGCACGACCCGGAAGTATTCATGGAAACGCTGCGCACGGCGACCGGGCGGAAGCGTCCGGAGATCGTCCTGACCACGGCGAACATCGGGTTCTTCATCACGCGCTTCATGCTCTTCCTCGGGCACTTCAACTACGGGCGCAAAGGCATTCTCGATCGCACGCACACGCGGCTCTTCACGTTCAATTCCCTCAAGGAGCTCTTCGACCAGACGGGCTACAAGGTGACTGAGGTGAAGGGAATTCCCGCGCCCTTTCCCAAGGCGCTGGGCGACAACTGGCTGGGCCGGCTGTTGGTGACGCTCAATATGGCGTTCATCAGGATCAGCAAGGGCCTGTTCAGCTATCAGATCTTCCTGCGCGCCCAGGCGCTGCCGACTGTGCCGGCGTTGTTGCGGGAGACGATCGAGCGCAGCGACGAGATGAAGAAGGCCGCGACCGTGGGGGTGTAATCTGCCCATAGGGGGAATCGTCGTCCTGGCGTCCAATTGAAAAGCAACTGTTTGAAACACCAGTCGGAAATCAGGTCGGGAGGACTAGACTAGGGGAACGCAGCCGATGGCGTAAGCCAACGGAAACGAGTACCTCCTGGCGAGCCATTCTGATCGGAGCGACTGGGGTCTTTGACTTTGCTCAGATGAACTCGGCGGAGACAATGGGATGCGTCAAACTCTGTAAGCCGCGCGAACCTTTTCTCCCCACCAAGGGTGCGCGGCTTTCACCTGACGCCGAGGAAGCGGGTTTTGATTGGTCGTTGGTCGAGTCCTTGGCCAAGGGTAGATCACCCAGGGAATACAACCGTCTCGGAGAATAAACCAAGCCCGGTTTTTAGCTTTACTTCAATCACCTTTGACCCCATAATGGCTCACGTGAAGGGCGAATTGATGTCATGCGCAGCAGGGAGTTTCCGACCGGTGCTGGCTTGGTTTGGGAGTGATGACGCGGATATAGTATTAATACTTTCCAGCAGTAATGCGCCACGTTCCCGTGTCCGGATCAGGTTAAGGTCGCGTGCGTATTTCGCTGACGAGGGCCATGGATATTGACATTCCCAGCCTCACTTACGCGATACTTACAGTCTTCGTGACAGTCTGGCTGGTTGTTTTGGTCCGTGTCTTCGGCAAGCTTCCGGTTTCGCTGGTGGGGCCTGACTTGAATTTGCTGACATACGGATTTCTTTGGGACACCGCGATGAAAGCCCTCAAGGAGCAGCCCTACTGGCCTTCCTTCGAGCCGCTGCTGCTTGGTATCAATAAGCCAACGACGCTGTTTACCATCGCTCTGCTAAATTTCATACTTTTGGCAGCAAATTTCAAAATAGCCTATCGTGTCGAAAAAATGACGGACGGCGTTTTGAAAACATGGATTGGGAAGCCCAGCGTTACGACGTTGGGAGTTTTTAGTCTCATAGTGTTCTTATGGGCCCAGGCAAAGTGGGAGCCCGAAAAGAAGTCTTCGAAGCCCAGCGATCAATCCGCATCAACGGTATTGATAGAAAAATGACATTCCTCCTTTTCGCTTTAATTTCGCTGACCGCCTCCCTTTGTGTTGGCTTCTTTGGCGTCGCCGCAGAAGCCGGTGCCCGCAAGCTCAATAAAATGCCGGTGGTCCGAAAGGCGATTGATGGCATTCTTCTTTTCTCTCTCATTGATAAGGTGACAGACGAGGGCATTGCGCGTTTTTACGAGAGCATTCGCCGGCTCTTTCCTTTCTTCAAAGCAGTCGGATTTTGGATGCTGCTCTTTTTAGGCATTTACTGGATTTTTTCACTAGTGATTCTGAGCGCATTCCTCAAACTCGTCTTCCGCGTGATTATGTTCGTGGCTGTCATTGGTGTGGGCATCTGGCTGCTCAACGGTAATAATGACAGAAGGCGCTAAGGCGGCTTCATCCGAGGCCGAAAATCATGAACTTTGGTCCAACATAACTGATTGGCCCCGCGACCATGCGCTGTTTCTATCAATGTAGGCCCCCAAACGAATTATGAATCTTTCTTTTTCAGAGATTCATTATATATCAAACCTCGTGTGCCAAAAGAATGAAGGTAGGGGATCCCCCTCCCGGCAACAACGTCACTTTAAAATCTTCACCACCTGTAGCAGCCCGCCGGTGACCAGTTCGTAGAGGCTGCCCTCCACGAAGAAGAGATGATATTGCCGGAGGTCGTAGGCGCAGAGGACGGCAATGACGCCGCCGGTGACAAGTGGCTTCCATGCACCGAAGCGGGTGGCGATGGCGCCGACCTGGGCGGCGGCGAGGGCGCGTAGCGGCAGATCCCAGATGGAGGCGTAGCGGAGATTCATGCCGTAGCGAATATTGCACATGATCGCGTAGCTGAAGCCCACGAAGGCTACCAGATAGACGTAGGCGCGATGACCGCGCACTTGGGAGAAGATGCCGCCGATCGCCAGCACGAGGACGGCTGGGCTGAGAAGCATCAGGTCGACGAGATAGCGAGACCATGGGCCGTCGCCGGTCTTGATGGCGTAGGTGAGGGTCTCGGCTTTGGTGACGAGCAGATGATAGATTTCGGTGAACTCCCGCGGGCCGCCGGCGAGGAGGACGAGCGTGGCGACGCCGAGGGCCGGGCCGACGACGCCCACGAAGAGGAGCCGCGGCGTGACGTGGCCGAATTTCGCCCAGCGGTTGACCCCGATGAGGCCGCAGAGTGCGAGGTAGACGAAGAAAGAGTTTTCCTTGGTCAGGACCATGCCGGCCAGGCCGAGCGCGAAGGCCCCCAGGAAGCGCCGGTCATTGGGGCGCTGAAGATTTTCCCAAAGGAGCCAGAGATTGAGGATCGCCCAGAAGGTGAAGACGCCATCGATGAGGGCGTGCTGGGCGAGATGGATTTGCAGCGGGGAAAAGGCGAGGAGTGCGAGCACCGCCGGCATGGCGCGCACGCCGAGGATGCGCCACGCGGCTACACCACTGACGATGAGACCGAGACAGGAAAAGAGGCTGGCCACCCGATGCAGCGAGACCAGGGCAGGGTCGCGCTGGGCGAAATGCTCGGTGCGCGGGGTGACCGGCGGTGCGTCGCCGAACTCCATGCGTTTCCACAAGTAGGAGGCATAGATATAGAAGAAACGGGTGGGGGGCAGCTTGGTGATGACGTCGGGCTTGCGCTGGTCCTCGATGTAAAGCTGGCAGATGGCCGGGTAGCCGATGAGACCGACCTTATCGAGGCGGATGACGTTGTCGCGATAGAGGGCCTCGTCGAAGCCGGTGCCGGTAAAACCCGCCCAAGGCCAGATCCGCAGGAACAGGCCTGCGGCGAGGATCACGGCGGCGAGCAGCCAAGGGGTGAAGGCCGATGGCGCAGGAACGGGCGGCGGCGCCGGGAGGGGCGCTTCCGGCTCGGGCGGGGGCGCGAGTTTCATCGGTGCTGTTTGAATCATGTCGGATATCTGTTTAGCAAGGCACGAGCCCGGCGCGGCGAAATCACGCGCGGTGGCACAACACTTTCTATTACCAGCCGCGCCCATGATTCACTCGCTGCCCGCCCGCGAGCCTACACGCCTATTCCTGCATCTGCTGCCCTGCCTCGCGCTGGCGGTGTGCTGCACCGTGCTTTTTTGGTGGAATCCCTTCGGAAAACCGCCGGAAAAGGCCTGGTTCGAGGCATCGGTGGTGAGCGAAAAGCCAGGGACAGTGGCTTTTCACTTCGACGTGGATGGCTCGGGCCTGCGGTTTGGACGCACAGAACCGGTGAAGGTGCCGGGAGGCCGTGGGGCGACGCACGTGCGCTTTGCGATGCCCGCGGGGAAACTGTGTGCGGTCAATTTCGTGCCGCGGGTGGAAGGGGGGATAGCCGATATTCGCGAGATGTGGCTGACGAGTGAAAGCGGGGAGGTGATCGCGATGTTTCCGCCGTCGGTCATCGTGGCGGCCAATCCGAAGTTTGCCGAGCTCCTGCCCAATGGCGTGCTGCGGTTCCATTCCCAGCCGCAGGAGGAAAAGAATGGGCTGCAATTCCGGCCCGAGCCGCCGCTCGAAATGGCGATCGAGATGCCGCCTCCGGCCTGGCAGGTCTGCCTGGTCTTTGCCTTCTCGCTGGCGCTGACGCTCTGGCTGTCGATGAAGTTTGGTGATCGCCTGGCGGTGGCGAGTTGGATTCCACGCCTGGCGGATTGGGCGAGAGCGCACCCCGTGTGGGCGCTGTTTTGCGCGGCGGCTTTCTCCGTGATGGTGTGCTGCCACCCGGTGATTTTCTGCGGCAAGAGCTTTGTCTCGCCGGACAATGGCCTGCTGCTGCTCTACGAGGGCAAGCCCACCGTGCCGGGCGGGGCCGGCGGGCACATCGACAACGCCGTCGGCTCTGATCTCGGGGCGACGATGCTCTGGAACATGCCGGCCTCGATGATCCAGCACCGCGCGCTTTTCCAGGACCACGAGTTTCCCCTCTGGAGCCGCTACAACTGGAGCGGCCTCCCGCTTTTCGCCCAGAGCCTTTCGATGATCGGCGATCCGCTGGAATGGCCGGCGATTCTGACCGGTGGCGCATCGTGGGCGTGGGATTGGAAGTTCATCACGGCGCAGGTGCTGTTTGCGTTTGCCATCGGCCTGCTGGTGCGGCGCACGAGCGGCAGCCTCGCGGCGGCGTTGCTCCTCACCCTTTCCGCGCCGTTCATGGGGTTCTTCGCCTACCGCTACAATCACCCTGCGTTCTTCTCCCTGTGCTATTCGCCGTGGATTCTGCTGGCGTGGATCGAGGGCGCCCGCGCGCCGACGCTGCGTGGCGCCGCGCTGTGGTCGTTCTTTTTGATCTTCGCGGACTGGTGGGAGCTGAACAGCGGCACGGCCAAGGAGATGAGCGCGCTGCTGCTCTTCATGAACACCGCCGGCGGCCTCATGCTGCTGCTCGCGGCGCAACCGCTGCGGTGGCGGCTCCAGCGCCTGGCGGTCTTTGCCTGGGCGAATGTGATCTTCCTGCTGCTCAGCGCGCCGCTGTGGATGACTTTTCTTGACGCGCTCGGCAAGGCGCACACGTCCTACGACGAGCCGCGCATCTACCAGATGACGCCCGGCCTGGCGCTCGGCCTGTTCGACGACATCTTTCACCGGCAGCTCATGCCGATCGAGTTCCTGTTCAATCCGTCGACGAATTTCTTCGTGCTGATCGGGGCGGCGTGGGCGCTGGTGCGGGTGCGGGCGCTCGCTGGGGAAAGAATGCTCTGGGCGGTGACGCTCCCCGCGGTGGTGGCGGGAGCGCTGGCCTTTGGCGTGGTCTCACCCGCGACGGCGGCGACGATTCCGTTCCTGAAGAACATCTATCATTTCGACAACACCTTCTCGTGCGTGCTCTTCATCCTGCTCTTTGTCATCGCGGGCTACGGCTTGCGGGAATGCCTGGCGCGGATGCGGGACAAGGAATGGCTCGGGGATTTTGCGCTGATGCTGACTTTCGTGGGAGTGCTCGTCGCGAGTTATTTCGGGCTCACGGACGCTGCGCACCGGGTCGGGCGCACGCTCTTGAAGGTCGGCGAATCCATTCCGCTGAGTGCCTTTTTCGTGGGCTACGTGCCGGCCTTGTTCGCGGCGCTGCTCATCCTCCCTTGGGCCGCGCGACAGGCGTTGCTGCGGCGCCCGGCGGCCGCTGCGTGGGGAGTGGTGGCGCTGGCCGCGTTGGCGACGCTGCACTTTCGGCACGGGATGTACCTGGAGACGAAGTTTGATTTCTACACGCGCAATCCCAAGACGCGCACGGACCTGCGCCACCTGACGTCGCCGGCGCTGGAAGCCGTGCGCACCGCTTCGACCGAGCCGGGGCGTGTGGTGGGCCTCGACTGGGAGATGGTGCCCGGCTTCAATACCGTGCTGGGCTTCGAGACGATCAGCGGGCCGGAAGCGCTCATGAATCCGGCGATGCTGGAACTGACCAGCGCGCTGGGGCTCAAGCGAATCTGGGACTGGCGGATCAAGGTCAAGGAGGAGGAGTTCACGTCGGTGCATCGCGCGCTCGATATGCTCAACGTGCGCTACATTCTCGCCGAGCCCGGCCAGAGCGGCCCCATACCGTCCGGCACCAAGGTCCTCAGCGCGTCCGACCTCACCGTGCTCCAGAGCGAGACCGCGTGGCCGCGGGCGTTCTTCACCGACACCGTGGGCGTCTACAAGGATGGCCCCGGCTTGCGGAAGCTCGTGGAAGAAGGCGATGGGCGGCCCTTCGCCGTGGAACCGGCTCCTCTGCAAGCCATGCTCAAGCTGCCCGCGCGGGATCTGGCGCAACGGGTCGTCCAGCCGGCCCACAATTACAAGCTGACGAACAATACGACGTCCTTCGAGATCGAGGCGCCCTCGGCCGGTCTGGCGGTGCTGTCGGAAGCCTATGTGCCGAATGACATTCTCGCCTATGTCGACGACCAGCCGGTGTTGTGCGTGCCGGTCGATCACGCGTTTCGCGGAGTGCGCATCGATCAGCCGGGGCATCACGTCGTGAGATTCGAATACTGGCCGGCGGTGCTCGATGGCGCGTTAAATGTCGCGCTCGTTGGTCTGGTGGCGTTGGCGCTTTCGCTTTGGTGGTGGCGGCGCAGCGGACAAGCCGTCGCGAAGACGCCTTCGACAGAACCCGCGCCGCCGGAGTGTGCCGCGGTCTCCTGATGATGCTCCCATGACCGCAACCCCTGCCACTTCGCGCGCGCCGTCTCTGCTCTTCGCGCATGCCATTCCGGGGCTCATCCTCGCGGTGGTGGTTACCGTGCTGTTTTGGTGGAACCCCTTCGGGCGGCCACCGCAGTGGGCGACGTTTCATGTGTTGCTGAAGTCGGATGTCGCCGGCCAGGCGCAACTGCTCCCCGATGTGGATCGCACGGGCCTGCACAAGGGCCACCTCCTTTCGCAGCCGGTCGAAGGCGGCAGCCGGCTGAATCACGTGCAGTTCAAAATCCCCGCCGGACGGCTCTGCGCCTTTGTCCTCAATGGCTTGGATCGATCGGCGGAAGTGGAGATCCAGAAATGCTGGATCACCACGGGGAGTGATGAGGTCGCGGCGATCATTCCGCCGGCGACGATGCAGCTTTCGATCGCGGATGCGCGCGCCGGTTCCGTCGCGGGATCGGTGCGGTTTCACACGAAAAAGGGGGAGGTGCTCACGGGCCTGCACTTCACACCGCGACCCCCCATCGATCTGTCGATCGAGCCACCGCCGCCGCTGTGGGAGATTGCGGTCGTCTTTCTGGTGACGCTCGTGGGCTGCGTGTTGATTTCTGTCGGCTTGGTGAATCGCCGCGAAGCGATGGTGCGGGCGTTGAGCCGTGCTCGCGCGTGGTGCGAGGCGCGGCCCCGGTGCGCGCTCCTCGCGGCGGCCATGCTCAGCGTGATGGTCTGCGCGTTCCCGGTGATTTTCGGTGGGAAGAGTTATGTGTCGCCGAACAACGGGATGCCGTTGCTCTACGAGCGTTTCCCGACGGTGCCGGGGTCTCCTGGGGGGAGCATTGAAAATCCCGTCGGCTCGGACATCGGTGCCACGATCTACTGGCACTTTCCGGCGTCGATGATCGAATACCGCGCGATTTTCCAGGACGGGGAATTCCCGCTTTGGTCGCGCTACACCTGGTGCGGGGTGACGTTTTTCGGGCAGCTCTTCACCATGATCGGTGATCCGCTGCACTGGCTGACGATCATCACTGGCGGCGCGGCGTGGGCCTGGGACACCACATTCATAGTCGCCAAAATCCTGTTCGCGCTGGGCATCGGCTGGCTGGTGTGGCGCATGGCGGGAAGCCTCCCCGTCGCGCTGGTGTGCACGCTCTCCGCGCCGTACCTGGGTTTCTTCGCGTATCGCTTTTGCCACGCCTCCAACTTTGCCGTGTGCTATGCGCCGTGGCTCCTCGTGCCGTGGATCGAAGCCGCGCGCGCCCGGACGCATCGTCAGGCGGCACTGTGGGCCGGACTTTTGTTGTTTGTGGATTGGTGCCAGATCAACAGCGGCACTGCCAAGGAGCCGATGATTCTGGTGCTGTTTCTCAATGCGGTGGGTGGGTGGATCATGGTCACCGAGCACCAGAGCTGGGGCTGGCGCCTGCGGCGGCTCGGGATGTTTGCCGGGGCGAATGTGCTCTTCGTGCTGCTCAGCGCACCGCTCTGGCTGGTCTTTCTCGAGGCGCTGGGGAAAGCGTGGACGCCGTACGACGAACCGCAGATTTACCAAGTGCAGCCGGGCCTCGCGATCGGTTTGTTCGACGACATTTTCTACCGGCAGATCGAGTCCATCGAATTTCACTTCAGCCAGTCGGCGAATTTCTTCGTATTGCTCGGGGTGGCGTGGGCGTTTATCCGCATCCGGACACTGGTGCGCGACCGCTATTTTCAAGGTGCGCTCCTGGCGGCGATACCGGCGGCCGCGCTCATCTTCGGAGTGATCCCGCCGTGGATTGCGGCGTCCATTCCGCTGATCAAGAACATCTACCATTTCGAGGATACCTTCTCGTGCGTCCTGTTCGTCGTGCTGTTCATCATCGCGGGTTTTGGATTGCGCGAATGTCTCGCGCGGCGGAACAGCCCGCAGTGGTTCGGAGACTGGGTGTGCGTGATGGGGTTGGTGGGAGTACTGCTCGCGGGCTACTTCGGCTTCATCCAGGCGACGCATCGCGTGGCGCGCAGCTTTCTGCCACCGGGAGAATCGATTCCGAAGAGTCCGTTCTTCGTCGACTACGCCACAGTGCTGATCATCGCCCTGATGGTGCTGCCGTTGGCTCTGCGCGCGGCCTTCCGCGACCGGCTCGCGGGACCGGCTTGGGCGCTGGTCGCGGTCTGCATGTTTGCCACGCTGCATTTCCGGCACGGCATGTATTTCGAGACGCGCTTCGATCTCTACACGATGAATCCGAAGACGCGGATGGACCTGCGCGATCTACACTCACCGGCGGTCGACGCGATTCACGCCGCCACCGCCACTGAGCCGGCCCGTGTCGTGGGACTGGACTGGACGATGACCCCGGGTTTCAGCACCGTCTTGAATCTCGAAACGATCAGCGGTCCGGATGTGATGCAGGATCCCGCCATGCTGTACCTCGCCTCCGGTTTGGGAATTACGCGGACCTATGTCTGGCGGCTGATCGTCGCGAGTAAGGGCTACGAGCAAGTGCACCGTGGGCTCGATTTCTTCAACGTGCGCTATCTGCTCAACGATCTCTCGGAACCGGCGCCGGGAGGCGTGCGACTGGTGGGCTCCTACGACCTCAACCTCTACGAGAGCGAAACGGCCTGGCCGCGGGCCTTCTTCACGGATGCCGTCGTGCCCTTCCAAGGCGTACAAGATCTGTGCAACCAGATCCAGAGAGGTGATGGCCGCCCATTTGCTGCCGTATTGCCGGAGTTGCGGGCCAGGCTGCCCCTGCCATCGAAGGACGCCGCGCAACGGGTGGTGACCAAGGCCGAGAAGTACCGCCTGACCAACAATACGACGACCTTCGAGATCAATGCGCCCTCGCCCGGGATGGCGGTGCTCTCAGAGTTCAACCCGGACGGCGACATCCTGGCCTCTGTGGACGGTCAGCCGGTGCCTTGCCTGCGGGCAAACCTCGTCTTCCGTGGTGTTTACATCGAGAAGCCCGGCAGGCATGTGGTGAAGTTTGCCTACTGGCCCCGGCTGCTCGGACCGGCTCTCTGGATCGGCGCCGTCGGGCTGGTGGGACTTCTAGTATCTATAGGGTATTGGTTTAGAGTGGGCGTGAGGCGGGCTGGCACAGTTCCGGCTAAAACGGTGTCGCCCACATGTCTCACCAACAGCCCATGAACCTCGGTGTTCGGCAGCTTGCCGAATGCCCGCTCTGCGCGAGCCGTCGCTTGCGCTATGCCTTTTCGCGCGATGACCAGCGCGCCGTGCGCTGCGCCGATTGCCGGTTTCTTTTTCTCAATCCCCAGCCGGCGGGAGCGCTCCCGGCGCCGCCACCTTCGAACGAGGTCCTGGCGGAAAAAGCCCAGACCTTCCTCGCCGAACTCGCCCGCTACCGCGGCGCACACGGCGGACGCATGCTCCTGCTCGGGAATCTTGACAGCCCGTTGCGGCCGGCGGCGGAGCAAGCCGGTTTTGTGGTCACGGCCGCCGAGGACGCCACGGAATACGCGGATGCGGGCTTCGATGTTTGCGTGCTCTGGCAGACCCTGGGGCAGCGGCGCGAACCGACGGCCCTCCTAAAATCGGCCCATCGCGCGCTCAAGCCGGGCGGCTACCTTGCGGTCGCGACGCCCTCGCTCGACTCCCTGCCCGCGCGCACGCTCCAGCAGGAGTGGCCCGCCTTTCGCGCCGGACAACTGAGTTTCTTCGACGGCCAGACTTTGCAGACAGCCCTGTTCTTTGCGGGCTTTGACCAGACGATCGTCGAGCCTGCCCGTCGCCGCATGAGTCTCGGCGCGCTGGCGGACTATTGCGAAAACACCCCGCGGGCGCTGGCCGGCGGCCTCATCCGCGCGTTTGTCCGGCTCGCTCCACCCGCCTTGCGCCGGGCGGAACGCAAAGTGCCCTCCAGCGACATGCTCACTTTCTGCCGCGCCACGGTTCCGCGGGCGAAGCGTGTGCTTTCGATTGTCGTGCCGGCTTTCAACGAAGCCGCGAGTTTCGACGAATTGATCCAGGCAGTGCTCGCCAAGGAAATCCCCGGACTCGACATCGAAGTAATCGTCGTGGAGAGCAACTCGACCGACGGCACGCGCGAGATTGCACTCCGCTACCAGAATCATCCGCGCGTCAAGCTCGTGCTCGAGGATAAACCGCGCGGCAAAGGCCACGCCGTCCGCACCGGCCTCGCGGAAGCGACCGGCGATTTCGTCCTCATCCAGGACGCCGACCTCGAATACGATCTCGAAGATTACGACGCGCTGCTCGAACCGTTGATCACGGGCCGCGAAGCTTTCGTCCTCGGTTCACGCCACAGCGGCAGCGTGTGGAAGATGCGGCAGTTCTCCGGCCAGGCGGGACTGAGCGCGTTCCTCAATTTCGGCCATTGGTTTTTCACCACGCTCGTCAATGTGCTCTTCGGCCAGCGCCTCAAGGACCCCTTCACGATGTTCAAGGTCTTCCGGCGCGATTGCCTCTTCGGCCTCACTTTCGAGTGCAACCGCTTCGACTTCGATTACGAACTGCTGGTGAAGTTGATCCGCAAGGGCTACCGCCCGCTGGAGCTCCCGGTGAACTATCGCTCGCGCTCGTTCAAGCAGGGCAAGAAGGTCTCGATGATCCGCGATCCGCTCACCTGGCTGCGCGCGCTGCTCAAGCTGCGGCTGGCGAAGATCGATCCGCTGAGCGAGGTCGAACACAGCCGTCCCGCGGCCGTGCACGAGAAACCGTCCGCCCGCGCGCTCGCTGCCGGGGGAGAAAAAGCTTTCTGCATTTGATCATGGCTGCTGCGGTGTTGCCCATGGAGGACAAGGTCGATGCCATCTACTACCAGCACGCCGGCAGCCTGCCGCTCGTGCGCCGGATTTCATTCCTCGCGCGCCGCCGGCTCTGCCAGCTTTTCCTCGAAGTGATGAAACCCCAGGCGACCGATCGCGTGCTCGACGTCGGTGTCTCCGATGAAGTGAACGTCGAGTCCAACATGCTCGAGCAGGTTTATCCGCATCTCGAAAATCTCACCTGCGCCAGCCTCACCGACGGCGTCGCCATCCAGCGCGCCTATCCCGGCGTGCGGCACGCGCAGGTCACGCCGCACCAGCCCTTGCCCTTCGCCGACAACGCCTTCGACATCGTCTATTCCAACGCCGTGCTGGAGCACGCCGGCAGCGCGGAACAGCAGCGCTTTTTTCTCAGCGAGCTCTGCCGCGTGGCGCGCCGGCGATTTGTCGCGGTGCCGAATCGACTTTTCCCCGTCGAGCACCACACTTGTCTTCCCGTGATTCATTACCTGCCCAAGCCCACCTTCCGCCGTTTGCTCCGCGGCACGCGCTACGACGTGTGGTCGCACGAGGAAAATCTCAACTACATTTCCGCGGCGGAATTGCGCGAGCTGTGGCCCGCGCAGGCACCCGTGATCACGCATAGCGGCATCGGCATCGGCGTGTTCCGCTCGAACCTCGTGGCCTACAATTCGTGAGCCGCATGCGTGCGTTCATCACCGGCGGCGCCGGCTTCATCGGCAGCAGTCTTACCGACCAACTCCTCGCGGACGGTCATGAAGTCGTCGTGTGGGACAATTTCTGCACCGGGCAGGAGCGCTTTTTGGAAAAGGCGAATGCTGCACCTGGCTTCCAGTTGGTGCGCGGCGACAATCTCGACACGCCCGCGCTGACCCGCGCCATGGCGGGGTGCGATATCGTCTTTCACCTCGCGGCCAATGCCGACGTCCGCTTCGGGCTGAATCATCCCGAGAGGGATTTGCAGCAAAACACCATCGCCACGTTCAACGTCCTCGAGGCCATGCGCGTCAACGGCATCAAGCGCATCGCCTTCTCCTCCACCGGCTCGGTCTATGGCGAGGCGAAGACCATTCCCACGCCGGAGGACGCGCCCTTTCCCGTGCAGACTTCGCTCTACGGCGCCTCGAAGCTCGCCGGTGAAGGCATGATCGCCGCCTATTGCGAGGGCTTCGGCTGCGAAGGCTACATCTTCCGCTTCGTCTCCATCCTCGGCGAGCGCTACACGCACGGCCACGTCTTCGATTTCTACAAGCAACTCCAGGAGCATCCCGCTTTTCTCGATGTGCTCGGCGATGGCACGCAGCGCAAGAGCTACCTGCACATCGGCGATTGCGTGCAGGCCATGTTGCACGCGGTCTATCGCGGCTCGGCGCGCGACGCCCGGCATCGGGTGCAGATCTACAATCTCGGCACGAACGACTATTGTGAAGTGAAGGATTCCATCGGCTGGATTTGCGCGCGCCTCGGCCTGCAGCCGGAGTTGCGCTTCCAGGGCGGCGACCGCGGCTGGGTGGGCGACAATCCTTTCATCTTCCTCGAGACGGCGAAGATTCGCGCGCTCGGCTGGGAGCCGAAGCTCACCATCCGCCAGGGCGTCGAGCGCACGGTCGACTGGCTGGGGGCGAACCCTTGGATTTTCGAAGTGCGAACCTGAACCCGGCGCATGCGTATCGTGATCACAGGCAGCAGTTCCGGCATCGGCCAGCACCTCGCGGAGAAACTCACGGCGGCCGGACACGAGATTTGGGGACTGGCGCGCTCCGCGCAAAAAGCGGTCTATGCGACGTCGGTCTGCGATGTCAGCCAGTGGGCACAAGTGGAGCGCGCACGTGCGGAGATCGCCCAGCGGTGGCCGCACGTGGACGCGGTGATTTGCGCCGCGGCGATCCAGGGCGCCATTGGCCCGGCGATGCAGGTCGAGCCGCAACGCTGGAGCGAGACGATCCGTGTCGACCTGGACGGCACCTATTTCGTCGTCCGCGCTTTTTGGGATCTGCTGCGGCAGAGCCCGCGCCGCGCCAAGGTGATTTGCTTTTCCGGTGGTGGTGCGACCAAGGCGCGCCCGAACTTTTCCGCCTATGCCGCGGCCAAGACCGGCGTGGTGCGGCTGGTGGAAACGCTCGCCGCGGAATGGCAGGGAGTGTCCATCGATATCAACGCGGTCGCACCCGGCGCGATCAATACGGCGATGACGCGCGAGACCGCGCGCCTCGGCCCGGAATTTTCCGGTTGCGAGGAGTACGAAGCCGCCCAACGGCAACTCACTCAAGGTGGCCAATCGATCGAGAAGGCTTTCGGGCTCGTCGAGTTTCTGCTCTCGGAAGAATCCGACGGCCTCACCGGGCGGTTGCTCAGCGCGCAGTGGGACAATTGGGCGGGGCTTCCCGCGCACGCGGCAAAACTGGCGGAGAGCGAGATCTATCAACTGCGACGCATCCTGCCGGAGGAACGGGGGGTAAAATTCTGATATGAGCGCGCCGCTCGAAGTCGCGATCGTGGGATGCGGGCTCATCGGCCGGAAACGCGCGCAGTCGCTCGCCGGTGCCCGGCTCACCCTCGCTTGCGATCTTGATGCCCAACGCGCCCAGGAACTGGCCACGCTGCATCCCGGCTCCCGCGCCGTGACGGACCTTGCGGAAGTGCTGCGCTCGCCAGTGCAATTGGTCATCGTGGCCACGGCCAATCATGCGCTGGCGCCGCTGGCGCTCGAAGCCATCCGCGCAGGCAAGCATGTCCTCATTGAAAAGCCCGGTGCAATTTCCACCGCGGAACTCGAAACGCTGATCGCGGCAGCAGAGGCGCAGAAGGTGCAGGTGCGAATCGGCTACAATCACCGCTACCACCCGGCATTGCGCAAAGCGCGCGAACTCATCGATGCGGGCGCGATTGGCGACCTGATGTTTCTGCGCGGCCGATACGGCCATGGCGGACGGCTTGGCTACGAAAAGGAATGGCGCTCCGATCCCCAGCTCTCCGGCGGCGGCGAGTTGATCGACCAGGGCGTGCATCTCATCGATCTCGCCCAATGGTTCCTCGGCGGGTTCACGGATATCTCTGGTCACGCCGCGACCTTCTTCTGGGACATGCCTGTCGATGACAACGCCTTCCTCAGCCTGCGCACGGCGCGCGGGCAGACCGCCTGGCTCCACGTGAGCTGCACGGAATGGAAAAACCTGTTCTCGCTCGAAATCTACGGGCGCACCGGAAAACTGCACATCGAAGGACTCGGCGGCAGTTACGGCGTCGAGCGGCTCGCGTTTTACAAAATGCTGCCGCAGATGGGCCCGCCCGACACCACGATCTTCGAATATTCGCGCGGCGATGATTCCTGGCGCCTGGAGATGGCCGAGTTTCTCGAGGACATCCGCCTCAGCCGCACCCCACAGCCCGGTCTGCGCGAGGGCCTCGCCACACTGCGCGTCGTGGAATCCATTTACCGCTCCACTCCATGAGTCTTCACTCCGCGATCAATAGTTTCATGGCCAGCCAGGCGGGCATGCGCTTGAGCATCCTGGTCCAGCGCATGGCCAACCGTTTCGGTTACGAAATTCGCGCGGCGGAGGGCGGTGATTTGCCGGACTACTATTCCGAAATCTACGAGCAAGTCCGCCCCTACACGATGACTTCGCGTGAGCGTCTCTACAGCATGATCGCGGCGACGGAGCATCTCGAGGCCAGCGGGGTGAAGGGCGCGATCGTCGAGTGCGGTGTCTGGCGCGGAGGCAGCATCATGGCCGCCCTTTACGCGCTGGCTCGCGCCGGGAAAACGGAGCGCGAGATTTTCCTCTACGACACCTACGCCGGCATGAGCGCGCCGGGCCAGAACGACGGTGCGGAAGAGCACGCCCTGTTTGATCGATTCAAGAATGAACAGGGTCTCTCGAACTGGTGCCTCGCCACGCTCGAGGATGTGAAGGCCAACGTCGGCCTCTGCCATTATCCACTGTCCAAAATCACCTTTGTCCAAGGCAAGGTGGAGGACACGATTCCGGCGCAGGTGCCGGCGGCCATCTCCCTGCTTCGCCTCGACACCGATTGGTACGAATCGACGCTGCACGAGCTCATCCATCTTTACCCGCGACTTGTCGAGGGCGGCCTCCTGATCATCGACGACTACGGCAAGTGGGGCGGGTGCCGCCGCGCGGTCGACGAGTATTTTGAGAAGCACGGCCCGCGGCCGTTTCTGCATCGCGTCGATCCGGCGGGCCGCCTGATCATCAAGCCCCCGGCGTCCCAAAACGGTTCGCTCTCTCCATCATGAATCCCGCCACTTTCGAGCACGTCTTCATCTCCGGTGGCGCCGGTTTCATCGGCAGCCATTTCGCCCGCCGGCTCCTGTCCATGTCGTCGATCAAGGGGCTGGTCATTTACGATAACTTCAGTTCCGGAAAAGAATCGTACCTCGCCGGCCTGCTGGACGATCCACGCCTCAAGATCGTGCGGCAGGATTTGAAGGACGTGAACGCCGTGACCGACGCGATGCGCGGCTGCGATACGGTCATCCACCTGGCCGCCAATCCCGACATCGCCAAGGCTGTGACGCAGCCGGACATTGATTTTTGGGAGGGCACCTATCTCGCGCAGAACGTCGTGGAAGCCATGCGCGTCAACGGCGTGAAGAACATCCTCTACACCTCGGGCAGTGGCGTTTACGGCGAGAATCCTGGCGTTGCTTTCGCGGAGAGCTATGGGCCGTGTTTTCCCATCTCACCCTACGCGGCGAGTAAGATCGCTTGCGAAGCGCTCATCAGTTCCTACTGCCACATGTTCGACATGGAAGGCCGCGCCTTCCGCTTTGCCAACGTCGTCGGCCCGCGGCAGACGCACGGTGTGGGCTACGATTTTGTCCGCCGCTTGCGCGCCGATCCCACGCAATTGCGCATCCTCGGCGATGGTTTGCAGTGCAAGTCGTACATCCACGTCGAGGACATCCTGAACGCGGTCTTCCTCGCGGCGGAAAAGAGCACGCTGCGCTTCGATCTCTTCAATGTGGCCACAGACGATTACATCACCGTGCGCGCGATCGCCGATATCGCCGTGGAGGTAAGCGGGCTCGCCCCGGGCAGCACACGCTACGACTACACCGGCGGCGACCGTGGATGGAAAGGTGATGTGCCCGTGGTCCTCTTTGACGTCACCAAGATCAAGGCGCTCGGCTGGCGCGCGGCGCGAAATTCCGCGGCCGCGGTGCGCGACGCCATTACCGCGATGCGCGAAGAGATTGAAAACGCCTGAGCCGCCGCGCATGCTCCGGCCTTCGCCGCGCTGATGACCGATCCACTCGCCCCTCAACACCTGTTTCCAGCGGGCGCGAAGCCGGGACCGGTGGATTTGTCGATCGTCATCCCGGCGATGAATGAAGAAGTGACGATCGGGGAATTCGTCGACTGGTGCCTCGAGGGTCTCGCGAAGGCGGGCGTGCCGGGGCAGGTGCTCATCATCGACAGTTCCCAAGACAGGACGCCGGAGATCGCGGTCGAGCGCGGGGCGGAGGTGCTCCGCGTGCCGAAACGCGGGCTCGGCCGGGCCTACATCGACGCGATTCCGTTCGTGCGCGGGAAATGGATCGTGATGGGTGACGCGGATCTGACCTATGACTTTCGCGATCTCACGCCATGGATCGAGCAATTCCGACGCGGGGAGGAATTCATCATGGGCTCGCGGTTCAAGGGGAGCATCGAGGTCGATGCGATGCCGAAGTTGCATCGTTATTTCGGCACGCCGGTCACGACCTGGCTGCTCAATCTCATCTACGGCACGCGTTTCTCGGACATCCATTGCGGCATGCGGGGCGTCACGCTCGATGCGTTTCAGCGGATGCGCATGCGTTCGCAATCGTGGCAGTACGCCTCGGAGATGATCATCAAATCGGTGCACCTGCGTCTGCGCACTGCCGAGGTGCCGGTGCACTTTTACAAGGACCGCGAGGGGCGCGTGAGCAATCTCAAGCGCATCGGCTGGTGGGCGCCGTGGCATGCGGCGTGGATCAGCGTGCAGGCGATGTTCACCTACGGCGCGGACTTCTTTCTCTTCTGGCCCGGCCTCGTCCTGAGTGGGATCGGCCTGGCCGCGACGGCCGCGCTGGCCAATGGGCCCCTCCTTGTGGCCGGGGTGGGCTTTTCCCTGCACTGGATGCTGGTCTTTTTGCTCATCGGCGTCGTCGGCTTTCAAGCGCTGCTTACCGGCGTGCTGGCCAAGGTGCTCTACGATCCTGAGCGGCACGAGGCGCACCGCTGGCATGGATGGTTCCGCTTCAACACGGCGGTGCTGGCCACGGGCCTGATGTTGCTGCTCGGCGGCTTGGGAGCGCTGGAGTTGATCACGGAATACGTGCACCTCGGCTACCGCCTGCCCCTGGAACTCGGTCCCGCGTCGTATCGCGCCGTCGCGGGCATGGGACTTTGTCTGCTCGCCTCGCTGTACTTTACCTTCAGCCTCGTGTTCAATGCGCTCTATGAATCCACCGGGCAGAGCCCCGCATCATGAACTATAGCTGGTCGCGTCCTGAAGATCGCATCGAGTGCCGGGCCGGCGGGCGCGTGCTCTTTGCCGATACGATCGACCATTGGGATAACGCCGTGCGGCGGCTGCTGGATTTCGACGAAGCGCGCGGGCAGGCGTGGGTGGAGCGCGTTCTGGCGTCGTCGCCGCGACCCTTTCCGGACTGTGGCCCGGAGGAAAAGATCGCGGCCCTCTGTCAGGGCACGCAGGCGTTCTTTGGCATCGAGCAGGATGCGGAGCCATGGAGTGCCTCGGACTACGCGGCGCTGGATGTCTTTGGATTGAAAGCGGACCGATTGTGGGTGCGCGGCGTGGGACGCGAACTGGGCGTGGAAGTGATCGGTCCGGTGGGCATCGAACATGGAATACTCGTGGACCGGGCGACCCGGCAGCCGGCCCGTGCGCCGGTTTACGAGGAGCAATACTTCGAGGGCAAAACGCACGGCCTCGGCTACGGCAACTATCTCGCGCAATCCGACTGGCGCATGGAAAAGTCGCGCCGCTATGTCCGTCGCGTTGCGGCCATCGCACAGTTTATCGGGCGCCCGACTGGAGCCGGGACCCGCTTGCTCGACATGGGATCGGGCTACGGATTTTTCCGCGCCGCCGCCGCGGAGCAAGGCTGGCAGCACGAGGGCGAGGACGTGAGCGCCTACGCCGCCAAGGCGGGCGTGGAAATCTTCGGCTTTCCGACCTTCGTTGGCACGCTGGAGCAATTCGCCGCGCAGACCGACGCGACCTACGACGTCGTCACGCTCTTCGACACCATCGAGCACATCGCCGATCCGGAGGCCTTCTTGCACGTGGTGGCGGGATTGCTGGCGCCGGGTGGCTTGTGCGTGCTGCGTACGCCGAACCTGCGCGCGTTGGAGATGGAGATTTTCGACCGCCACCAGCATTCGCTGAAGCTGGAGCACTTGCATTACTTCAGCCCGGCGAGCCTCTGCCATCTGGCGGAACGCGTGGGATTGGTGCCGGAATTCACCACGACCGAATCGCATTTGCTCGCGGGCTTTCTCGGGCCGCATCTCGCGAGCATCCGGCAGCAATTGCGCGGCTCCGATCTCTTCTTTGCCGCGTCCAAGCCATGAGCCGGCCCGACGCTGTCATCGTCACCGGAGCCAGCCGCGGGTTGGGCCGCGCCGTCGTCCAGCGCTGCATGGCCGAGGGTGTGCCGGTGCTGGGCATTGCGCGCACGGCCGGCGCGGCCGAAAGCCTGACCCTCGATTTGTCCGACCTTGCCGGGACGGAACGCGCGGTGCGCGCGTGGATCGATGGACAACCCTATCGCCGGCTCGCCGTGGTCTGCGCCGCGGGTACGCTCGGGCAGCAAGGCGGTATTCTCGATGGCGACCTCGCCGATTGGGGACGCACCCTGCAGACGAATGTACTGGGAAATTTCGCCGTCATCCGCGCCCTGCTGCCGCGCATGATCGAGAATCAATACGGACGCATCGTGACCGTGGCCGGCGGCGGCGCAGCTTACGCCTATCCGCTCTTCTCCGGCTACGCCCTGTCCAAGACGGCGGTCGTCCGCGCGACGGAAAATCTCGATGCCGAGCTGCGCGGCAAAGGCGATTTCCTCACCGTCTGCCTCGCCCCCGGCGCGATGGAAACGGAAATGCTGGCCAAGGTGCGGGCGGCAGGCGCGGAGGTGAAAACGACGGTCGCCATCGAGGAGCCGGTGGAGTTCATCGCCAATTTCATTCGCGCGGAGACCTGCGGATTCTCCGGTCGCTTCGTCCACGTGCGCGATACGTGGCGCGACTGGCTGATGCCGGAGCCCGTGCCCGGAGATCGCTGGATGTTACGGAGGATCGAGAAATGAAAGTCGCGGTTATTGGTTACGGCTTGATCGGGCGCGAACGCGTCCGCGCCCTCGTGCGCCTCCGCGAAGAGGGGATCGTTTCGAGCTTTGCGGTCCACGATCCTTTTGCCGCCGCCGAGCAGGCAAAGGTCGAAGGCCTGGGCGGGGCGT
Source organism: Chthoniobacter sp. (assembly GCF_040003245.1). Lineage (NCBI taxonomy): Bacteria > Pseudomonadati > Verrucomicrobiota > Spartobacteria > Chthoniobacterales > Chthoniobacteraceae > Chthoniobacter > Chthoniobacter sp. Next base: position 11,876 of record NZ_JBDUCX010000043.1, on the reverse strand, counting down.
GGTGCGCCGCGCTCGCGGATGTCCGCGCTTACCAGCCCGATTGGGTAGTCATTGCCACCCCGCACGACACCGCAGTCGAGCTTTGCATCGAGGTGCTGGGCTGGGCGGAGCGTGTTTTGATGGAGAAACCATTTGGTCGTTCGCTGGCCGAGGCGGAGAAGCTGAGAGCGGCGTCATGGGGCGTTAAGCGGCGCTTGCATGTAGGATTCAACTACCGGTTCTTTCCGGGAATTTCCGCGGCACTAATCGATGCGCGCGCGAAACGATTCGGGGAGTTGGTGAGTGTGAATATGGTGATCGGCCACGGCGGCTCACCAGGCATGGAGAAAGGCTGGAAGTTCGATCCCATCAAGGCCGGTGGAGGATGTCTCATCGATCCGGGGATCCATTTACTCGATCTCTGCCATTGTCTGGCGCCCGATGTTTCCCTTGAGTCCATTCACGCGTGGAGCGGATTTTGGAAGACAGGGATTGAGGAAGAAACGCATCTTCTTCTGCGCAGTGGTCGCACCATTTTCAACGTGCAGGTTTCCGTGGTTCGCTGGCGGAGTGTATTCCGACTCGAACTACACGGCACGGAAGGCTACGGCATCGTAACCGGTCGCGGTCGCAGTTATGGCCCAATGAAGTATGTCCGTGGCCGTCGCTGGGGCTGGCAGAACGCTGCGAACCAGGAAGCCAGCGAGGAAACGGTGAACGTCTCCGAATGCGACGATAGCTTCGTGGATGAAATGCGGGTGCTTTTCTCGGGAACATGGGAGCCGGTGCTTGCTCCTTGCACCGCCGCAGAAGCATTGGAAGTAATGCGCCTCTACGAGACCTGCAAGACTCGCTTATGAATACCGCTTCTGTCGATGATTGGGATGCGCACTGGAAAAAATTCGCCGACTCGGCGAGCCAGAATCCGGCGCAGATTTATCGTCATCGCACCATGCTGCATCTCCTCACGGAGCACGATGCCGGGTCCGCGATGCGCCTGCTCGACATCGGCAGCGGGCAGGGGGATTTCATGGTCAAGGCCGCCCTGGCGTGGCCAAAGGCGGCGCTCTGCGGATTCGAGATGAGCGCGACGGGCGTGGAGATGACGCGGCGCAAATTGCCGGGCGCCTCGGTGTTTGTCGTCGATCTTTTCCAGCCGCCCGCCGAGGCCGCGCCTTATCGCGATTGGGCGACCCATGCGGTCTGCTCCGAAGTGCTCGAGCACGTGGATGAACCGGCGGAATTCCTCAAGGCCGCGCGGCCCTATCTCGCCGAGGGCGCGGCGCTGGTCGTCACCGTGCCGGGTGGCCCGATGTCGGCCTACGACCGGCACATCGGCCATCGCCGGCACTTCACCCGCGAATCGCTGGCCCGCTATCTCGAGGAGGGCGGCTTTGTGGTGGAGAAGGTGTTTCTCGCCGGCTTTCCGTTTTTCAATCTCTACCGCATGACGGTCATCGCGCGTGGCGACAAGCTCGTCTCCGAAGTCCAGGCCGGTGCCGAGGGCGGCAGTTCCGCGCTGGCCAGATTTGTCATGGGTGTCTTTCGCTTTTTGTTTCGTTTCAATCTCCTCGCCACGCCTTTTGGCTGGCAAGTTGTCGCCGTAGCGCGCAAGGCATCCGCATGATCATCACCCGTTCTCCTCTCCGCATTTCGCTCGGTGGTGGTGGCACCGACCTGCCATCCTACTACGAGGAGCACGGCGGTTTCCTCGTCGCCGCGGCGATCGACAAGCACGTTTACATCAACGTGCATCGCCGTTTCGAGGAAGGCTTCGTCTTGAAGTATTCGCAGTACGAGGACGCGACGGAGATCGACCAGATCAAGCACCCGATCATCCGCGAGTCGCTGAAGCTCGTGGGTGTGACCGATAAGAACCTGGAGATCACCTCGATGGCGGACATCCCCGCGGGCACGGGGCTCGGCTCCTCGGGGAGTTTCACCACAGCGTTGCTCAAAGCGCTGCATACGCTGCGCAAGAATATCGTGCGCCCGGCGGAGATCGCGGCGCAGGCCTGCCAGATCGAGATCGAAAAACTGCACGAGCCGGTGGGCAAGCAGGATCAATACATCGCGGCGGTCGGCGGCATCACTTCGTTTCACTTTCTCCCCGGCGGCAGCGTGGAAGTCATCCCGGTGGAACTCGACGAGGAGACGCTCTTCAATTTGCAGGACAACCTCCTCATGTTCTTCACCGGTTACACGCGATCGGCGTCGAAGATCTTGAAAGAGCAGGACGACAAGACCAAGGGACTCGACAAGGCGATGGTCGATAATTTGCACTTCGTGAAAGAACTCGGCGTCTTGAGCAAGGACGCGCTCGAGGAGGGCAACCTGCGCGAATTTGCGCGGCTCATGGACGTGCACTGGCAGCGCAAGAAAGAGCGCTCCGGCGGCATGAGCAACCCGACCATCAATGGCTGGTACGATTACGCGATGGCCAATGGCGCGCTGGGCGGCAAGCTCATCGGCGCGGGCGGTGGCGGCTTTCTGATGTTCTATACCGAAGAGGTGACGCGCTTGCGCCGGGCGATGCGGGAGAAGGGCTTGCGCGAGGTGCGTCTGCGGTTCGATTTCGAGGGCACCAAGATCGTCGCGCAGGATTGATGGCGGACGTCGCGGACATTCCGATCGCGATCCTGGCCGGCGGCCTCGCCACTCGGCTGCGCCCGATCACGGAGAAAATTCCCAAGTCATTGGTCGCCGTGGCCGGGGAACCGTTCCTCGCCCATCAGCTTCGCTTGCTTCAGGCCCGCGGCTTGCGTCGCGCGACTTTGTGCGTTGGCTATCTCGGGGAAATGATCGAGCGCGATTTCGGTGATGGCGCCGCCTTCGGCATGGAGCTGCGCTATTCCTTCGATGGCCCGAAGCTGCTCGGTACGGGCGGCGCGCTGCGGCAGGCCTTGCCGTTGTTGGGTGAGGAATTCTTCGTGCTCTACGGCGACTCGTATCTGCCCATCGATTACTCTGCGGTGCTCGCGGCCTATCGCGCCGGCGGGCAGCCGGGATTGATGACTGTTTTCCGCAACGAAGGCGCGTGGGACACGAGCAATGTCCACTTTGCCGACGGACGCATCGTGCGTTACGACAAGCGCGAGCGCACCCCGGAGATGCGCCATATCGACTACGGTCTCGGCGTCTTCCGCGCGTCCGTCTTTACGGAACGACCGGCCGGCGAAGCCTTCGATCTGGCCGATGTGCAGCGCGATCTGGTTGCCAAAGGCGCGCTCGCCGGGCATGAAGTCTTCCAGCGTTTTTACGAGATCGGCTCCCACGCCGGTCTCGCCGAACTCGAAAACCTCCTCCGCCCAGGCACTCCATTATGAGCTACTCCGCCCAGCATCTCACCGAGACTCGCAGCATCGTCGAGCAACTCGATCCCGCGCTGCTCGAGAAAGTCGTCGAAGGTCTCGCCAGCGTGCGCGACCGCGGCGGCCGTCTTTTCATCCTCGGCGTCGGCGGTAGCGCGGCGAATGCCTCGCACGCCGTGAACGACTTCCGCAAAATCTGCGGCTTTGAGGCCTACGCGCCCACGGACAATGTTTCCGAACTCACCGCGCGCACCAATGACGAGGGTTGGTCCACCGTGTTCGCCGAATGGCTCCGCGGCAGCCGCGTGAACGCGAAGGATGGCCTGCTCATCTTTTCCGTCGGCGGCGGCAATCTCGAAAAGAACGTGAGCCCGAATCTCGTCGAGGCGCTGAAGCTGGCGAAGACCGTCGGTGCGTCGGTCTTCGGCATCGTCGGTAAGGATGGAGGCTACACCGCGCAGGTAGCGGACGCCGTCGTCATCATCCCCACCGTGAACCCGGCGAACATTACCCCTCACTCCGAGGCATTCCAGGGCGTCGTCTGGCACCTCTTCGTCTCGCATCCCCGTCTGAAGGTCGCGCAGACCAAATGGGAAAGCGTGAAGTAGTTTTTTGGAATTAAATTTTCGTGGGCCTCACCCGACAACGTGCCGTCTTCCTCGACCGTGATGGGGTGATCAATCGGCCCGTCGTGCGCGAGGGAAAGCCGTATCCGCCCGCGACGCTGGCGGAGTTTGCCTTGCTCCCGGGTGTCGAGGAAGCATGCACGCGACTGAAGGCCGCGGGCTGGCTGCTGATCGTGGCGACGAATCAACCGGACGTCGGACGTGGCACGCAGCGGCGCGAGGAAGTCGAAGCCATGCACGCGGCGATGTGTGCGCAGTTGCCGATCGATCGCGTGGAAGTGAGCTACGATCCGGGGCAGGGGCAGCCGTCGGAATTCCGCAAGCCCGCCCCGGGAATGTTGCTGCGCGCCGCGCGCGAGATGGACATCGACCTCGCGCAGAGCTGGATGGTCGGCGATCGTTGGCGCGACATCGATTGCGGCGCCGCCGCCGGGTGCCGCACGATCTTCATCGACTACGATTACGACGAAAAGCTGCGCGCCCTACCCGACTTCCGTGCAGCCGGTTTGCTCGAAGCGGCGGCCATCATTATTGCGCAGAGCTAGACGGCGCCATTCACCACGCTAACATGCGGGTTCCCCCATGAGTTCCCCGATCCCGCTTGCCCCAGCGATTCGCACCACGGACCCGCATGTCGAAGTCGCATGGTTCTCCGCGTTGTGCAGTGACGACTACGAATTCCTCGGCGTGCCCGATGGTGCCTTGCGCAGCAGCTTCGAGCACTGCTCGCATATCGTCCGCCGCGCCGACCAGCTTGGCTATCAAAACATCCTCATGCCTTCAGGATGGGCTTGCGGGCAGGAGACCATTCCCTTTGCCGCCGCCACCGCGGTGCTCACGAAGCAGATTCATCATCTCGTCGCCGTGCGCATGGGCGAAATCCATCCGCCGATGCTTGCCCGGCATCTGGCCACGCTCGACCACCTCCTCGCCGGCCGGCTCACGGTGAACATCATTTCTTCCGATCTGCCCGGTGCGCGCGAAGAATCGGCGGCGCGCTATGCGCGTTCGCGCGAGGTCATCGAAATCCTCAAGCAATGCTGGACGCAGCCCGAACTGCAATACCGCGGACAGTTCTACCAACTTGACCTTCCGACCACCGATCCCGCGAAGCCCTACCAGCAGAATGGCGGACCGCTGCTCTACTTCGGCGGCATTTCATCGGATGCCGTGCAGCTCTGCGCGGAGCACTGCGATGTGTTTCTCATGTGGCCGGAGACGGAGGAACGCTTGAGCGCGACGATGCATCTGGTCGCGAACAAAGCTGCCGCGTTGGGCCGGACGCTGGATTTCGGTCTGCGCATTCACGTCGTGGTGCGCGAGACGGAAGGCGAGGCCCGCGCCGCCGCTACGCGCATGCTCTCCCGGCTCGATGCCGCGAAGGGGGCGGAGATCAAGGCTCGCGCCCAGGATCATCAATCCGCCGGTGTGAAGCGGCAGGACGAATTGCGCGCGCAAGCGACGGACGACTACATCGAGGAACACATCTGGAGCGGCATCGGTCGGGCCCGCAGCGGTTGCGGCAGCGCCATCGTGGGCGACCCGGATCAAGTCTACGCCAAGCTTCAGCGCTACATCGCCATGGGTATCCGTGCGTTCATTTTCTCGGGCTATCCACACTTGCCCGAATGCGAACTCTTCGCGCGTCACGTGCTGCCCCGATTGAAAACGTGCAAACTCAGCGAAGTGCAGGGCCGCAAGCCGGCGTCGGTGCCCGCTACACCGCTCACCAACGCGCCACGCACATGACGCCGGCCCGCTGTGCGCTCATCGGCTACGGTGCGTGGGGCAGCCATCACGCGCGAGCTATGGTCGAGTCGCCACGCGCAGAACTGGTGGCCATCGCCGCGCGCTCGGAGAAAAGCCAGGCCGCTGCGCGCGAGGCGCACCCCGGCATGCGCGTGGTCGCCGACTACCGTGAACTGCTCACCGATCCCTCCATCGAAATCGTGGACGTCGTGCTGCCGAGCGATTTGCACCATCGCGTGGGCCTCGACGTGCTCCGCGCCGGCAAGCATCTGCTGATGGAAAAGCCGATGGCCTTGAACGAGGCCGAGTGCGACGACCTCATTCGCTGTGCGCGGGAGCAGGGCCGGTTGCTGGCGGTTGGCCACGAGTTCCGCCTTTCGTCGTTATGGGGCAAGGCGAGGGCGATGATCGATGAGGGCGCGATCGGTGATCCACAATACGCGCTCATCGAGCTCTGGCGCCGCCCCTATCGCCTTGGCGCGGGCGGCTGGCGCTACGACATCAACCGGGTGGGCAACTGGATCCTCGAGGAGCCGATCCATTTCTTTGATCTCGCCCGCTGGTACTTCACCTCGGTCGGCGATCCGATAAGCGTCTTTGCCCGGGCCAATTCAAAGCAGCCGGACCATCCCGAGTTGCAGGACAATTTCAGCGCCATTGTGAATTTCCCCGGCGGTGCCTACGCCGTGATCTCGCAAACCCTGAGTGCCTTCGAGCATCACCAGGTCGTGAAAATCACCGGCACGCGCGGCGCGCTGTGGGCGAACTGGAGCGGCGCGCTCGATCGCACCTTTCATCCGACGTTTTCGCTGAAACATTTCGACGGTGCCGAGGTGCGCGACATCCCGATTGAAAGACCCACGGGCGAAGTCTTCGAACTGGTGGATGAGATCAACGCCATGGCCGCTGCCATGCGTGATGGAGCGCCATTGCCCGCGACCGGCGAGGATGGCCGGTGGTCTGTCGCCATGTGCCTGCGAGCGCAAGAGTCGGTGCACAGCGGGAAGCCCGTTGCATTTTGACCGCCATGGCTCCGGCGCCCAAGTGGTATCAGGATGTCACCGCTTACCAATGGCTGGTCGTGCTCATCGCGTCCGCGGGCTGGATCTTCGATGCCTTCGAGGGGCAGCTCTTCAACATCCAGCGCAACCAGATGCTCGCCGACATTCTCCACGTCGCGCCCGATCACCCGGAGGTGCGCCGCTGGGGCGACATCTTTCTTGGCGTCTTCCTCGTCGGCGGCTCATTCGGCGGCATTTTCTTCGGCTGGCTCGGCGACCGTTGGGGGCGCAAACCCACGATGGCTCTCACCATTCTTTTCTACTCGGTCTTTTCCGGTCTCACCTACTTTGCCACCTCGCTCTGGCACGTCGGTGCGCTGCGCTTCTTTGTCGCCATGGGCGCCGGCGGCGAATGGGCTGTGGCCGCCGCGCTGGTCGCCGAGGCCGTGCCGCGGCACGCCCGCGCCCACATGTTGGGCCTGTTTCATTCCACGAGCATCATCGGCACATCGATCGCGGCGTGGGTCGGCCTCGCGTTTGGCGCGGATTGGCGGTTGACGTTTCTCGTTGGCATCGTGCCGTCGCTGCTCGTGCTGTGGGTGCGCGCGCGCGTCGAGGAGCCCGCGGCGTGGCACGCCGCAAAAGCAAAAGCGGCCGCCGGCCTGGCCGCGCAACTCGGCAGTTTTCGCGATCTGCTCCTCAATCCTCGCTGGGCGAAGCGCGCGATTTTCGGCCTACTCCTGGCCGCCGTGGGGCTCGGTACATTTTGGGCGGTGACGGTCGCCGGCCAGGACCTCGCGAAGGACTTCCTCCTGCGCCACGGCGTCCCCATGGCCGAGGCCACACAACGGGCCAAGTTCGCCTACGGCAATATCCAGGCACTGGGGTCCGGCCTCGGCATGCTCTCCTTCGGTCCGCTCGCCGTGCGCCTGGGCCGCCGCCGCACCTTCGTCCTCTATCATGTGGCCGCGCTCATCGTCGTGCCGCTCACCTGCTTCGCCCCCACGAGTTACGGCACACTCCTCGCGTTGCTGCCCATGTACGGTTTCTTCACCATCGGCATCCACGCCGGTTACGCCGTCTATTTTCCCGAGCTATTCCCCAATCATCTGCGCTCGACCGGCACCGGCTTCTGCTTCAATGGCGGCCGGTTGCTCGCGTCCACGATGTTAGTTTTCTCGGGCTGGCTGAAAGCACTCCCCGGGATGGAGCTGCGCACCGCGATCAGCCTCATGTCCCTGCTCTTCCTCTTCGGGCTCGTCTTCATTTGCTTTCTCCCCGAGACGAAGGGCCAGCCGCTGCCGGAGTAATTGTCCTTACGGAGCCGTTTTCTCCGCAGCGAGGTAGCCGAGCGAAACGAGAAACTTGTCGGCCTCGGCGAGCGTTTCGTCATAACGCGTGGAATTGAAGAACCCGTGCGCCTGGCCTTCGTAACCGACGAGGTCGCAACGATTGCCTTTCTTTTTCATCTCGGCGGCAAAAGCCTCGGCACTCGCGAAGGGCACAGTCGTATCGGCCCGGCCGTGCAGGATGAGCGTGGGCGGCAGGTGTTCGCTCACATGATGGATGGGTGAGATCGCCTCCGCCGCGCAGCCGAAACGCTCGGGGTCTTGTTTGCTTTCGAAGCCTTTCGATTCCAGCCCCGGGAAGGGTGCGAGCACGAGCGCGGGGTTGAAAAGGACCAGCGCGTTCGGCATCGCGCTGACGCTGGTGTCTTCGCCCGCTTCATCCAGTCCCGGCAGCGTCGCGGTCGCCGCGGCGAGATGCCCGCCCGCCGAGCCGCCGGCAGCCACGATGCGGTCCGGATCGATGCCGAGTCGTTCCGCATTCTTCCGCACCCAGCGAATGCACGACTTCGCATCGGCCACACAGGCCGTCGGTTTCACCTGCTGTCGCGAGCCCACGCGGTAGTCCGCGGTGATCGCGACGATTCCGCGCCCGGCAAAGTACCGGCACTGCCGCTCGAACTGCGAGGGCGATCCGTGCGTCCAGCCGCCGCCAAAGAAAAAGACGATCACCGGCCGCTTCACGCCCGCCGCCGCCTTTTCCGGCGGTGGAAAAATCCAGAGCTTCAGCGCCGTCCCATTGACTTCCTTGTAAGTTGCGACGCTGGCGCCATCCATCGTCGGCGGATAGCTGAAGCCCTGGCGCTTGGGCGTCTCCTGCGCGCGGGCAGTGAGGCAAAGGGCCGTAATGGCAAAGATAAAAGCGAGGCGATTCATGACGGGGGAGGGACGAATGACGGGAGATCAGTTGGGATTGCTGCGAATTTTATAACGCACGCGTTCATCCACCTCGCGAACGATCTTTTCGAAGTGGCCGGATTGCATTTCGAGTGACAAGCCTTCGGGCAGATTCCCGATGGCCTCCACCATCCACTGGGCGGAAAGCTCGCCACACCGCAGGCACGTGTAGTGGAAACGCTGCCGGCGGCTCGCCATTTCATGCGGCGCGTTGGGTCCGCCGCCGTTCGCCGCTCCGCCGCAGTAGAAACACCGGGTGCCATCAAGCGACGGCAACTCGAGGCCCGTCCCGGCGCTGTGCTCGCGAAGGCATTCGTCGCACAACTCGAGATTGGTCTGCTCCCCATTGATGATCTGGCAAAGAAAATTGTTGGCCGGCTTCGTCCCACAGGCCTGGCAATGCCGGTTCGGTGTGGGGGACGGTATGGAAGAGGACAAAGCCATATTTCTCCTGCCGAAAAGCTAATCGAAATCCGCCCGCGGGCGAGACCTTATCGCGCTGCCTCGGTCTTCGTCCCTTGCCGCGGCACGCGCTCGTGAAGTGTCTGGCGTGACACACAGCCAAATGGACCTACGTTGGGGGGATGAACACCTTCACCTCCATTTATTCCCGCATGAATGAACGCACCAAGCTGGTCCTCGTGGCGGTCGTCGCCTTCTTCCTCGGCGGCTTGCTCAAGGGCGGAGGTGCGAACACGGGGCGGTATCAGGTGTGTGGTAATTCCCCGACCTACGTGCTCGATACCCAAAAAGGAACGGCGTGGGAAATCAAGGGTACCAAATACCAGGAAATGGCTTCGATGCCGTGGTGATCCGCAGGCCCTCTTCACTATCCCATTTATGAGCCTAGGAACTAAAAACCGACAAACCCAAACCGCTGCCCAGTGCCGTGAACATCTCCGCGAAGTGCACAAGGACAAGCTGGTGCTGGTGAACGAATACATCGCGGAACTCGAAGGCACCGGCAAGACGCTCGACATCACGCTCTGGTCGCAATTCACCGACAGCAAGGATGTGAAGGCCGACACCTTCGCCCGGCTCGATGCGCATTTTGAGAATTGGTTGAATCCGGCATGAGGTGACCATGGACAAACGGGCTGTCATCCAGAGGGTGGTCGATCAAATCGGCAAGGATCTGCACGCGCTGATCACCGCGGCCAAGGCGACTCACGCCGAAGCCACGCACGAGCAGAACAAGCCGGAAAACAAATACGACACGCGCGCCCTGGAGGCCTCCTATTTGGCTCAGGGCCAATCGCGTCAGGTCGCCGAATTGGAACGGGCCAGGCAGGAATTTGAGTCGCTCAGCACCGTCGCCGCGCGGCCCGATTCTCCCATCGACATCGGCGCGCTGCTGAAATTGAAACAAGCGAAAACCGAGACCGTCTACCTCCTCGGCCCGCGAGCCGGTGGAATGGAGATCCATTTCGAAGGTACCGAGATCACCGTCATCACTCCTCACTCCCCCATCGGCCGCGAACTCATGGGCAAAGTGCAGGGCGACTCCATCGTTCTCCCCAACAACCCGGGTCAAAAGCCGGTCAAGATCACCCAGGTCTGGTAGCCGCGCCTTGCCGCTCGACGAAGCGAAGCCTCCGGCGATACCGTCACGCCAATGGAGCCACGCATCACCCAGGACCTCGCTGCCAAGCCCGCCGCGCCGGCCGATCTCGAGATCAAGGACGCGCTGCTCATCTTCAACCAGGTCTGGAAGCGCCTCGAAAACGAGTATGGCCGCGCGCAGCTTCGCTTCCCGAAGGAACTGATCTTATTGGGTGGCGCTCCCGGCGCGGGCAAGGGGACCAACTCCGACTTCATTCGCGAGCTGCGCGGCATCTCCGCTTCACCCATCGTCGTCAGCCAGCTCCTCGATAGCCCGGAAGCGCAAAAGCTGAAGTCCCAGGGCGGCATGGTGGGCGACCGCGAAGTCATTGCCATTCTCTTCCGCAAACTTCTCGAGCCCGAGCAGCAGAACGGCGCCATCCTCGACGGCTTTCCCCGCACCAAGGTGCAGGTCGAGTGCCTGAAAATGCTCTTCGACGAAATGATCGCCCTGCGCCGCGAATTCTCCGCCACGCACGACGCCGCGCAATTCAAGCAACCCATCTTTCACATCCTCCTCCTCTTCGTCGACGAGACTGAAAGCATCGCCCGGCAGATGAAGCGCGGCCGGGAAGTGCTCGCCCACAATGCGGAAGTGCGCAGCTCCGGCCTCGGCGACCTGTGGGAAGAACGCGCCACCGATTTCGATCCCGCGCTCGCCCGCAACCGCTACCGCGTCTTCAAGGAGAAGACCTACGACGCCCTCGTCTCGCTCAAGGAACTCTTCCACTACCATTTCATCAATGCCCAGGCTCCCCTCGAGCTGGTCCACGAAAACATCGTCCGCGAACTCGAGTACCAGAGCTCCCTCGAACTCGATCCCCGCACCTTCGACCGCCTGCGCAAACTTCCGCTCGCCAGCGAAATCGTCCGCCACGCCCGGCAGGATCTCGTGCGCCGGCTCGACACTTACGAGGTCGAAAACCCCACGCTCCTCCAGGCCGTGTGCGATTTCATCGAGCAAAGGATGATGCCGATCATCATCCGCCACGCCATCTCCGGCCGTGCCGATATCAATACCGAGGACCCGCTCTTTCACGACTCCGAAGCCCTCGCCATGCTCATCGACGTCTTTTCGGAGCGCGGCTTCCACGCCACCGTTGACCTCCAGCGCCTCGAAATCCCCGACCGTTTCGATCTCCAGACCGGCGTCATCCGCTGTCGCATCAAAAAAGTCTTCCACATCAAAATCCGCTTCAAAGGCTCGCAGATCCGCCGCGGCTGATTCCGACCTTTTGGCCCGCGGGAAAAACGACAGATCATCCATGAAAACAAACTCGATCTTCGCCCTGGCAGCCGGCGCATGGTTGTTAGAGCCTGTTATGCACTTTTAAGAGGGAGGAAAGTGAGCCGAGCATGAGAGAG
>NZ_JBDUCX010000227.1:0-11180 GCF_040003245.1 Chthoniobacter sp. | reverse complement strand
TGACGGAACTTCTCGAGGCTGGTGTCCACTTTGGTCACCAGACCAAACGCTGGAATCCGAAGATGAAGCCGTTCATTTTCGAGAAGCGCAACGCCATCTACATCATCAACCTCGGCAAGACCGTCGAGCAGTTGACCGAGGCGACCGATTTCCTGAGCAGCGTCGCGGCCCGCAATGGCAAGGTCCTCTTCGTCGGCTGCAAGAAGCAGGCGCAGGAAGCGATCAAGGAAGCCGCCATCGCAAGCGGTCAATTTTACGTCAACCAGCGCTGGCTCGGTGGCACGCTGACCAATCTCGCCACCATCCGCAAGAGCATCGCCCGGATGAAGTATATCGAGAATCTCGAGAAGCAGCCCGAGTACCCCAAGATGGGCAAGCAGGAGATCGCCGCCGTCAAGCGCGAGGGCGAGAAGCTCAAGCGCAATCTCGAGGGCATCCGCGACATGGAGAAGCATCCCGACGCGATCGTCATCATCGACACCACGCGCGAGGCCATCGCCGTCGCCGAGGCCAAGCGCCTGAAGATCCCCACCGTGGCCATCGTCGACACCAATGCCGACCCGGAGCTCATCAGCTTTCCGATCGCCGGCAATGATGACGCCATCCGCGCCATCCGCATCGTCCTGCAAAAGCTGGTCGACGCCATGGTTTCCGCGCAGACCGGCCGCACCCGGAAGGACCAGGAAGCACTCGCCGGCGTCAGCGAGTAATCCGCCCTCACCAACCCCCTTTGGAGAGACGAGGGCCCCGAGCTCTCGTCTCTTCGTCTTTTCAAACCTAGCCATCCCACCATCCCTATGAGCACTGCCACTGTTATTGATGCCCAACTCGTCAAGACCCTCCGCGAAAAAACCAACGCGGGCTTGATGGAATGCAAGAAAGCCCTCTCCGAGACCAACGGCGACATCGAAGCCGCCGTTGACGTGCTGCGCAAGAAGGGCACGATCAAGGCTGGCGAAAAATCCGACCGCGAAGCCAAGGAAGGCGTCATCGCGCAAGCGATCCTGCCCGGCGCCAAGGTCGGCGTCCTCGTCGAGGTCAACTGCGAGACTGATTTCGTCGCCAAGAACGACAGCTTCAAGGCCTTCACCGATGAAGTTGCGAAGAAGATCGCCCTCGATCCCAACGCCAACGTCGAAGCGGACCGCATCGAAGCGTTCCAACGGCTGAAGGAAAACCTCGTCGTCCGCCGCAGCGAGCGCGTGGAAGTGACCGGCCACGGCGCCGTCGCCGCCTACATTCACACCGGCGGCAAAGTCGGCGTGCTGGTGGAAGTCGGCGCGAACAAGGACGAGACGACCACGACCGAGGCCTTCAAGCAACTCGTGCGCGACATCACGTTGCAGATCGCCGCGGCCCACCCGATCAGCGTCGACCGTACTTCGGTGCCCGCCGCCACGGTGGAGCGCGAGCGCGCCATCTACGTCGAGCAGGTGCCGCCCGGCAAACCGGCGAACATCGTCGAAAACATCGTCAAGGGTAAGCTCGACAAGTTCTTCAGCACCGTTTGCCTCATCGACCAGGCGTTCATCAAGAACCCTGACCAGACGATCAGCCAGCTCGTGGCCGAGAAGAGCAAGGAGCTGGGCGACCAGCTCGTGATTCGCCGCTTCCTGCGCTATTCGGTGGGCGAACAGATCGCCTAACCGGCATCGGCAACCGTTTCCTTATCCGGGCGCAGGTCGAAAGGCCTGCGCCCGATTTCTTTTCCGGCGCTTGATGCGGTCGGGGCCGGCGCGTTACACGATTCAACAACGACATGAAGGCTCGCCGCGTCACTATTCTGCGCAAGGGGTTGCTCGTGATCGCGTTGCCGCTCATTTACCAGGCCCTCTTCATCGGCCTGCTCCTCAAGCGCCAATCCGATCTCAGCACCGCCCAGGGTTGGGCCATGCACACGAAGGACGTGATCGAGAAGACGGAATACATCTTCCGCCTGCTCGTCTCCACGCAGAGTGACCTGCGCGGTTACCTGCTCACCGGGAAAGACGCCTTCACCGAGGAGATGGACCGGGATGAAGTACTGCTCGCCCGGCAATTCGACGAGCTGAAGATCATGATCAAGGACAACCCGAGCCAGGAGGCGCGCTTCCAAGAGGTCCTCGAGAGCGCGCAGGCGAGGCTGGAGTATCAACATCTGGTTCGGGAAATGATGCGGAAGGAAGGGACGGCGCACGCCCAGGAAGAGGTCAAGAACCTGAAAGGGAAGGATCTAATGGATGGTCTGCGCACGGACGTCGAAAGCTTTCGGAACGAGGAAGAGCGGCTCGACGCTGCGCGCATCGAGACTTTGCAGCACTCTACCATTACACAGAATTTGCTGCTCGTGGGCGGCTTGATCATCAATGTCGGGATCGGCGCGCTGGCCGCGATGATGTTCAGCCGCGAGATCGCCAGCCGCATTAAGGTGGTGACCCAAAACACCCGCCGCATCACCAATGGCGAGACGCTCCCACCGCTCGTGCCAGGTTCCGATGAGATCCGCGAACTCGATGAGCAATTCCACCTCCTTGCCGACAACCTCAAGAGCGCACGCCTGCGGGAGCGGGTCTACCAGGAAGCGCTCGAGCGCCGGGCGACCGAACTGACCCGCGCGAATACCGATCTCGGGCAGAAGAACCAGGAGATCGAAATGTTCGTCTACAGTGTCTCGCACGACCTGCGCTCGCCTTTGGTGAATCTGCAAGGCTTCAGCCGCGAACTGGGCTATGCGCGGGAGGATTTGCAGAAGCTGCTCAATGGCGCGTTGACTGCCGCAGACCGCCAGCGCGCCATGGGCCTTGCCGAACGGGACATGAACGAGTCGATCCATTTCATCCAGACTGCGGTCACGCGGCTCTCGAGCATCATCGACGCGCTGCTGCGCCTCTCTCGCGCCGGTCGGGTCGAATATCATCCGGTGAGGGTCGACTTGAAACCCGTCATTCACCGCATCGTCGAGGCCATGCAGGGGACCATCGCCCAGCGGGGCGCGGAGATCGCCGTGAAGGAGCTACCTCCCGTTTGGGCCGATCCCACGGCCATCGAGCAGATCTTCGCGAATCTCATCGGAAATGCCGTCAACTACCTCGATGCCCAGCGCCCGGGCAAGATCGAGATCGGCAGTGTCGAGCGCGAGGTGGAGGGGATCGAGAAGCCGCAGACTTACTTCGTCCGGGACAATGGCCTCGGCATCGCCGAGCGCTATCTGCCCAAGGTCTTCGCCATCTTTCAACGGCTCCACGGCAATGTGGCCACTGGCGAGGGGGTGGGCCTGGCCTTGGTGCGGAAGGTCGTGGAACGGCATGGCGGGAAGGTTTGGGTCGAATCCACCGAAGGGGTGGGCTCGACTTTCTTTGTCGCCTTTCCCGCCGAAGCGCAGCTTTCTCCTCTGCCGGAGGTTGCTCCGCGCAAAGAACGGCTTAACGTACCAGTCCCCAATAAATGACCACTCAACCAGTCACCATCCTGCTCGCGGAAGACGACGACGGCCACGCCCAGCTCGTGCAACGCAACCTCGAACGCGCCGGCTTGCTCAACGGCTTCCTGCGGGTCCGCGACGGACAGGAACTCCTTGATTGTCTCGCCAGCCGTGGCGATTCGCATCAGCAGACTCTCGACGAGGCCCTGGTCATCCTGCTCGATATCAACATGCCGCGCATCGATGGCGTGGAGGCCCTGCGCCAGATCAAGGCCAACCCGGCCACCCACCGTATCCCGGTGATTATGCTCACCACCACGGATGACCCGCGCGAGATCGACCGCTGTTACGAATTAGGCTGCAATGTCTACATCACCAAGCCCGTCGAGTACGACGGCTTCATCGATGCCATCCGTCGGCTGGGCCTTTTCCTGCAAATCGTCCAGCGCCCGCGCAATGGCAGTTCTTAAACGATGAACGATTCCGGGCAGCGTGGCACTATCCTCGTCCTGGAGGATGATCCGGGTATCGGCAGGCTCCAGCGTTTGCAGTTGGAGCGGGCGGGCTACCACGTGGAGTTGACGACCAACACCACCGACGCCCGCACCCGCCTCAGCGCGCACCGCATTGACCTGCTGCTCCTGGACTACCAGCTTTCCGAGCCGACCAACGGCCTGGAGTTCTATCGCCAATTACAAGAGGAAAGTCGGGAAGTGCCGGCCATCCTCGTGACCGGCTATGGGGATGAGACGCGCATCATCGAAGCCATGCGGGCGGGTGTGCGCGACTTCATTCCCAAGACGCCGAACTTCATCGACCTCGTCGCCCCGACCGTCGAGCGGGTGATGAAGCAGGTGCAGGCGGAGCGGCTGCTGCTCGAGGCGGAGGCGGCCAGCCGGGCGAAGGACCACTTTATCGCCACGCTTAGCCACGAGCTCCGCACCCCGCTCACGCCGGTGCTCGCGCTGGTCTCCGCCTTCCAGCGTGATACACGCCTGCCGCAGGACGTGCAGGAGGACATGGCGACCATTTTCCGCAATATCGAGCTCGAGGCCCGGCTCATCGACGACATGCTGGACATCACCCGTATTGCGAAGGGCAAGCTGGAGTTGCAGTTCGAGTCGATCGATATCCGCCCGATCATCGAGCATGCGATCAAGACGTGCTGCTCGCACGAAGCGGCGGAGAAGATGATCGTCTGCCATGAAAAACTCGACGCCACCGAGCATGTGGCGCGGGTCGATG
Source organism: Chthoniobacter sp. (assembly GCF_040003245.1). Taxonomy (NCBI): domain Bacteria; kingdom Pseudomonadati; phylum Verrucomicrobiota; class Spartobacteria; order Chthoniobacterales; family Chthoniobacteraceae; genus Chthoniobacter; species Chthoniobacter sp. The sequence continues at coordinate 6,535 of NZ_JBDUCX010000227.1, read as the reverse complement.
CCGCCCGCCTCACCCAAGTGTTTTGGAACGTGCTCAAGAACGCCATCAAGTTCACGCCGGTGGGTGGGCAGATCTTCGTGCGCACGAGGCGTGAAGAGGCGAATGGCAACCCCTCGCTCGTCGTGGAGGTCGAGGATACCGGCATCGGGATTCCGCCGCAGATGTTGCCGCGGGTTTTCGGCGCCTTTCAGCAGGGCGACCGCTCGATCACGCAGCAATTCGGCGGCCTCGGCCTCGGCCTGGCCATCAGCAAAGCGATCATGGAAGCGCATGGCGGCACCATCGCTGCCGCCAGTCTAGGGTCCGATCTCGGCTCCACTTTCACCGTCCGGCTGCCGCTCACCCAAGCCGCCACCGCGGCGGTCGTGGTGGAGCCAGCGACCGGCGGGCGAGCGGATGCGCCCCGTATTTCCGATTCCATGCATGCGCATCTGCTGCTCGTCGAAGATCATCCGGATACCGCTCACGTGATGGCCCGCATGTTGCGCCGCGCGGGCTTCCACGTTACGGCCGCCAGCAATCTCGCCCAAGCCATCGCGGAGGCCGAAGCCGCGCGCAAGACCGTGGACGACAACGGGCGCACGCGCCCCATTCGGTTGGTGATCAGCGACCTCGGCCTGCCCGACGGGTCGGGTTTCGATCTCATGCGCAAGCTGCGCGCGGACCATCGGCTGCGCGGCGTCGCGCTGAGCGGCTTTGGGATGGAGGACGACGTGCGCCGCGCGGAGGAGGCCGGTTTTTCGCGGCATCTCACCAAGCCGATTGATTTCGACCTGCTCCTCACCACGATCCGCGAGTTGCTCGCCGCGGAATAGAGCCTTCTCGATCAGGCGAAGAACCGCTCCGGTGCGAGCAGCTTTTGCGGTGCACAAAGCCGCTCGACCAGTCCCTCCCAGCCCTCGTGCCCGCTGAGGATCTCGATCTCGACGCGCAGGTAGTAGACCGGCGTTTCCAGCCCGGCGAACTTGGGCGGAAACCGCACGCTGTCCTTTTCCGTGGTGACGATGAACTCCAGGTCGCGCCGCGAGCAGCGCGAGGCGAACTCCTGCAATTCGCGATCGGTGAACCGGTGATGATCCGCAAAACTCTTGGTGATCTCCAGATTGGCGCCGAGCGCCACGAGGCTTTGCTCGAAGCTCTCGGGCCGGGCGATCCCCGAGATGGCCGCGATGTATTTGCCGTTCAGGTATTCGAGGGGCTTCCGGTCGTCGGGGTCGTAGAGATTGCGCAGGTAGAGCGGTTGGTGCCGGCACTCCACGATCTCGGCGGTGCGATTGTATTCGCGAATGCGTTCGATCAGTTCCGCGTTCCCGCGCTTCGGCGTTTTCGTGATGAAGATGTAGCTGGCCCGCCGCAGGTTTTCCGGTGGCTCGCGCAAGGTGCCACGCGGCAGCAGGTATTCATTGCCGAAGGGCGCTTGCGCATCGATGAGGCAGATTTCCAGCCGGTGCTTGAGATGCAGATATTGCATTCCATCGTCGAGGATAAGCGTGTCGCATTTCATCTCGCGAATGGCATGCATGGCGGCGCGGACCCGGTCCTTGTCCACCAGCACGATGACGTTGCCGAGGCTCTTCGCGAGCATGAACGGCTCGTCGCCGGCAAACCGGCTGTCGAGCAGCAGGCGCTGTCCATCATGCACGATGCGTGGTTTGCGGCGCTCCAGCCCCAGCCACTTGCGCTGGAGCCGGCGGAAGAGCGGCGGCTTCTTGCTCTTGTAGCCGCGGCTGAGAATCGCCACGCGGCGCCCGTGGTCCTGCAAAGTGCGCGCGAACTTTTCCACCACCGGGGTCTTGCCCGTGCCGCCCACCGTGAGATTGCCGATGGAGATGACGAGACAGGCTGGATGATGCGAGCGCAGGAGACGATGCCGAAAAAGCCAGAGCCGCGTCTGCACCCCGCCGGTAAACAGCCAGCTCAGCCAGTAGAGAAACCAGCGCAGGGCGAGCGCGCGCTTGCCGTAGCGACGCTCTAGGATGACGTCGATGGCAAACTCTTCAAACGCTTCCAGCCAGCGGCGCATGGCCTATTTCCCGGCGCGCACGCCGGTATTGTCGGCCGTGGTGACGATCGTGCGCGCGTTTGGCGAAGCCGCCGCCGCGAGCATCGCTGCGGCCACGGTTTCCGGGCTCTCCAGCGTGACACAGCAAATCGTGGAGCCGCTGCCACTCAGGAATCCGCCGAGCGCTCCCGCGCTCTCACCTGCGGCGATCACTTTGCTGAGGAAGGGGATCAACTCTTTTTCCCGGAACGGCTGGTGCAATTGATCGACGAACGCGCCGCGCAAGAGCCCGTAGTTCTTCGTCGCGAAAGCCGCGGTGATCCGGCAGGCGTTGGCGCAGCTTTGGGCGGCGGCAAGGCGATCGAGTTGCGCGGGCAGGACCTTTCGCGCGGCCGGCGTGGAGATTTCAAAGTCGGGAATGAGGAGGACGAAGCGCAGTTCTGACGCGACTTCAAACCGGGCGACCTCCGCGCCGCCCGCGACGGTAAAACCGCCAAAGGCTGCCGGGGCGGCATTGTCCGGATGCCCCTCAAGCTCCGCACAGATCCGAAAAAGGACATCGGCGGAGAGCGGCCTCCCGGCCAATGCATTCAATCCGTGCAACAAGCCCAGGCGCACCGTGACGCTGCTCCCGAGCCCGCGCGACCGGGGCACATCGCCGGTAATCTTCCACGAGAAGGGCGATCGATTGAGTTCGGCACTCGTAAAGAACTTTTCGGCGACGGCGGATACCATCGCGTCCGTGGGCAGCGCCCCGCCGCGCGCGACGGTGACGTGATTGTAAATCTGCAAGGCGACGCCCAGGCAGTCATAACCGGGGCCGAGATTGGCAGTGGTTGCAGGAACGCGGATGGTTGCTTCGTTCATCGAGAGCCCCGAGTTTCACGGCGCTGGGGGTTGCCGGTCAAGTGATTGCCAAGCCCTGGCAGCAGAACCTCTCCTCTGCGTCTCCGCGTCTCCGCGGTTCAAACAGCCCACCGCCCCGCGATCCTACTCCACGATTTCCAACTGCGCCTTCTCGCCGGGCCGCGCGGCGCTGGCGGCCAGCAGATTGCGAATGGCCACGATCGTCTGGCCGTGTTTGCCGATGACTTTGCCCACATCGGTCTGCCGCACCTTGAGATGAAACGTCGTGCGCTTCCCGCTGGTCTGTTTGGTCAGCACCATTTCCTCGGGATAATCAATGAGCAGTGGCAGCACATGCTCAAGGAACTCCTGCATGGCTTGCAGGCTGTCCACGACGTTTAAGAAAAGCGGGGCTTAGGCCGCCGCGGTTTCCTTCTTGCGCGCCTTCTTGATGATGCTGCGCACGGTGTCGGACGGCTGGGCGCCGTTCTTGATCCAGTAATCGATACGGGAGAGATCGACGTTGGCGTTTTCGCCAGTCTTCTTCGGGTCGTAGTTGCCCACGAGCTCGATGAATTTGCCATCACGCGGGCTGCGCTGATCGGCGACGACGACTTTGTAGTAAGGATTGTTGAGGCTGCCTTCGCGACGAAGGCGGATGCTGACGGACATGGCTATGTGGTTTCTTGGTGGGTGATTGAGTTGATTTAAAAGCTGCTATTTCAAGCCGAAGCGGGAAGCCGCACCGGGGCGCGACATCATCTGCTTCATCTTGCCCATGTTCTTCATCATCTTGCGCATCTGGCCAAACTTCTGAAGAAGATCGTTCACTTCGGTGACGGAAACGCCGCTGCCGCGGGCGATCCGCTGGCGGCGGCGGGCATTCAAAATGTCCGGTTTGGTTCGCTCGGCCAGCGTCATCGAAAGCACTATCGCTTCGACCCGCTTCATCTGTTTTTCGTCAACCGAAAAGTCCTTAAGGTTACCCATCCCGGGCAGCATGCCAAGGATATTTTCCAAGGGCCCCAGCTTCTTGATCATCTTGAACTGGGAAAGGAAGTCGTTCAGGTCGAAGGAAGCGGTGCGCATCTTCTCCTCCATGCGCTTCGCTTCTTCCTCGTCGATGGCCTCGGCCGCCTTCTCCACCAGGCCGACGATGTCGCCCATGCCGAGGATGCGCCCGGCCAGCCGATCAGGGTAAAATGGCTCGAATTGGTCGAGTTTTTCGCCAATACCGGCGAATTTGATGGGCCGCTGGGTCACTTCGCGCATCGAAAGCGCCGCGCCGCCGCGAGCGTCGCCATCGAGCTTGGTGAGGACCAAGCCGGTGATATCGAGGGCCTCGTGAAAGTGGGTGGCCACGCTCACGGCCTGCTGGCCGGTGGCGGCATCGGCCACGAGGAGGACTTCCTGGGGCTGCAAGAACGCGCGCAAAGCCTTGATTTCGGCGATCAGCACCTCGTCGATTTCCTGGCGGCCGGCGGTGTCGTAAATCTGCACGTTGCCCGGCTGTTCCTTCGCCCATTCGACGGCCATCTTGCCGACTTTCAGCACATCCTTTTCGCCAGGAGGCGGGGTGAAGACCGGCACCCCGACTTGCTTGGCGAGGGTGGCGAGCTGTTCGATGGCCGCCGGCCGGTGCAAATCGCAGGCGATGAGCAACGGCGCACGTCCCTGCTTTTTCAGCCAGGCGGCGAGCTTGGCGGAGGAAGTCGTCTTGCCCGCGCCGTTCAAGCCGACCATGAGGATGCGCGCCGGCTTGTCGAGATTCAGCGGGGTATTGTCACCCCCGAGCAGGGCGGTGAGCTCATCGTGGAAAATCTTGACGATCTGCTGGCCGGGCGCGACGCCGCGCAGCACTTCCTCGCCGAGGGCTTTGTCCTTGACCCGCGCGATAAATCCCTTGGCGACGTTGAAGTCGACATCCGCCTCGAGCAACGCCATCCGCACCGCGCGCATGGCGTCGGTGACATTCGTCTCCGTGATCTTCCCATGACCACGCAGGTCCTTGAAGACGTCCTGGAGCTTATCGGCGAGAAGGGAAAACATGGTTGGCGGGCGGGCAGACTAGCTTGGATTCGGCGCTTGTCGAGGGACCGGTCGGACGGCCATTGGCCCGACCCGGTTCAGCGACCGACGCGTCGAGCCGCCGACTACTTCTTCTTCGGGGTCGCCGCCGGAATCGGCGCAACCGGGGTGGCCTTCGGCGGCAGGGCGGACGCGTCCGTGGCCGGGCCGGTCGAGGGTCCAGCGGTGGAGTCGTATTTGAAGTTCCATTTCGTCTCCAGCCGCTTGCCCTTCGACTTGGCGGAAATGAAGACCGTGTATTCGGGTTCGCGCAGCTTCTGGGTCATCTGATACTGGGCCGTCTTGGTGGCTGGATCGTACTTCACGGCCACAGGGCCGAAACCGCTGATGCGCATCTCGACGGAGCCCGGGTCGATATCGCCGAGCGTGGCGAGGTTCGCCTTGATGAGCGGCTTCGGGTCGCCAATCGTCTCGCCATCCATCGGCTTCGTGACCATCGAGACAGCCGCGAGCTGCGTGTAAGCGGGCTCGGAAGGGCCCGTGGAGACCGTGCTCTGGCCGCCGCCGATCATCTTCATCGCGTCCTCGAAGATCTTGGGCTTGCTCGCCTCGACCGCGTAGCGGCCGAGCAATTCTTTCTGCGAACTGGGATGGAGCTGCTGGCCGTAGACGGTAAACGCCGCCTCGTAGCCCGCTTCCTTGACGATCTCCACCGCTTTTGGACTCCAGACACCGAAGGGGTAGGCGAAGACGTTGCACTTGATGCCGAGCTGTTTCTCCAGCACCTGCTTCGACTCGATGATCTCTTTGCGCATCCAGCCATCCACGCCCAGCGCCGCGACGTCTTGCTTGATGAGCGCCTTGGCCTTGGCGTCGACGTTGCCGCCGGGCACTTTCAGGCTCGAGTGAGAATAGGTATGGGATTCGATGTCGACGCCCGCATCGCGCATTTCGGCGAGCTGGTCCCACGACATCGATTTGCCGCCGGTGCCGACGTAGTTGATGTAAATGAAGAGGGTGAAGGGGTAGTTGTATTTCTTCAGGATCGGCCACGCGTTGGTGTAGGCGGAGACCCAGCCGTCATCGATGGTGATGATGCAGCTCTTGTTGGGGATGCTCTTTTCGCCACGGCGCCAGGCGAGGAAATCCTGCATGGGAATGACGCTGAAGCCGTTGGTCTTGATGGCCTCCATTTCTTTCTCAAACTCCGCGATCGGGAGGGTCAGCGCTTTCGAGCCTTTCTCGTCGATGTTGTGATAACAGAGCGCGATCACCGCGGCATTCTTGTTCACCGCGGCAGTATCCGTGTTCTTCGATCCCGCCGACGCAGGCGACTTGGATGAAGGAGTGGTGCCGGATGGCGTTTCGTCCGGTGCCGGTGTCGCCGGGGCGTCCGCCGCCACGGGCGCCGGCGCTGGCGTCGCGGCGACAACGACCTCCTTCTTTTTCAAGAAGGGGACTTTGGCGCGAATTTTGTCGCAACCGGTGAAGGCCAGGGTGGCGACGAGAAGAAGCAGGGCGAATTTCCGAGTCATAAAGAGCGAGTCCATGCAGAAGGCCGGTAAGGATACACGTTGAAATACATGAGAAAAGCGCGAACCGCTGCTAGCCCGGATATTTCACGCTTTGAAATTCTCGCGTCGGCAGCGCCGCGCGATG
>NZ_JBDUCX010000042.1:0-34465 GCF_040003245.1 Chthoniobacter sp. | reverse complement strand
GTAGCCATAGCCATAGCCGTAATCATTCGCGAAACCCGGATCGATGATCACCCAATTGCCACCGGAGAAGCGGTAATGATGACGATTCCACTCGTGCATGCGCCCGTGGTCCCAATGCCGCGACATCTCGTTCGGCGGACGAAAATCACGACTGTTGCCACGCGTTGCAAATTGCGATGATGGCGTCGTGGTCACGCCGCGCCCATTCCGCGCATTGACCGCGGCATTGTTATTGTTGTCGATCACGTGCCCGCCAAAGGCGACGGCCGGCGCGTGGCCCCGCTGCTCGAACGCGCGGGTGCGTGCCAGTGAAGGCGTAAACGTCTTCTCCGGACGCGAAGGCGCGATGGGCGCGGATCGGTTGTTAAATTGCGGCCGCGACTGCGTGACGCGAGGGGCCGATGGAGCCTTCATGACGTTGGCGTGCATCTGGGGTGCGCGGGCGACAGACATCTTTGCCGGCGCGGCAGCGTGTCCGCCGCCGTTTCCGCCCCCTTTGCCCCCACCGCCACCGCCGTGGCCACCTCCTTTATCCGCGTAGACTGGTTGTGCAAGGAAGGTCGCGGCAATCGCGGCCATTCCGACTGATAGAATTCGATTCATAATGGATTACCTCCACCCACTGAATCGCAACGCACGAATTTGGCGGATTCATTAATGCGATTAACTAATCTTAACCAACCCCGGCCAACCGTCGAAAAAATGCTTTCGCTCCATCCACAGAGTGTGAGAGGAACGCCCCACGAAGTCCCCTTCCGTGCTGCGCTTGTTTTCGGTGTTTCGATAGCCTCCAGTTCCAGACAAAGCCTTGACCTCACTGGCGCGCGTTCTCGCTTGCCTCGGGAAACACGTGGTCTTTGGGTAAGCAGCCCATGTCTTCCGCATCGTCCTCCTGGTTCCGGATTTTCGCCGTTCTGCTCGCGGTCACGGCCAGCGCCACTCTCCACGCCACCACCTTGGTGATCGAAGCCGGGCAGCTCGAATTGCCCGGCGGCTGGGAAACCATCACGACTCCGCGGAACGAATTCGCCCGCAAATACATTCTCGCCGGGCCGCACGCCAAGGGCGCGCCCGCCGCCGGCGCGATCGATCTGCCCCACGCCGGCCAATGGCGCCTCTGGGTGCGCAGCAAGGACTTCGCAGCCGACCGTCCCGGCGCGCGCAACTTCACCGTGCGGCTCGGGAACGTGCGGTCGCCAACGATCTTCGGCCGCCACGGCCGTACCGAAAACGACGGCTGGGCCTGGGAAGATGGCGGCACGCTCGACCTGCCCGCCGGTCCCACGCTGGTCGCTATCGGCGACGAATCCACTTCGTCGGCGCGCTGCGACTCACTGGTCCTCACTGACAATCCCACCTACCGCCCCGAGGGCGTGCCGTGGAAGCTCGCAAAGTCCGCCGCCACCTACCTTCCGCTCACCATCGACGAAAAATCGAAGCGCGCCTTTCAACCCGCGCCCTTCACGTCGGTCAAGGACACCCCCCTCGCCACCCTGCAAAACGACCGCGTGCACTTCAGCTTCCACGAAGCCACCACCGCGAGCGGCCCGGCCATCGCCCTGCGCGCGGCCACGCGCGACGGCGACCGCTGGATTCCCATCGAAGGCTCGGGCTCCGAGGGCTATCGCGTGCTGTTCCGTCCGAAAGAGAGCGATCCAAAAATCGTCTGCACCCGCGTGCATCCCACGTGGGACACCACGTTCAGCCCGGTCGTTGAGGCCAGTTGCGCCGGCGCAAAAGTGACCAGCCGGCTCGGCATCGCCACCGCGCCGTGGGCCTCGGCGAAGTGCTTTGCCTTGCATCCATCCGGCGCCCATCAACGCGATGCGCAGACGGTCGATCTCGACTTTCCCGAGACGCCACAGGGCCGGCTCAAGGCCACGTGGCATCTCTCCGCGCAACAACCGGCGGCCCAAATCGAACTGCACTTCCAGCCAAAGGAGCTCGGCCACTTTTCCCTCGGCTACCACGCTCCGCTTTCCTGCGCGCCGGGAGACGCCGATTTTCTCCTGCTCCCCTTTATGTATGAAGGCAAGCGCTTCCCGGCGGAGCCATCGGTCGTCCTCAGTGCACTCACCCCCACTCCGCTCGCGCTGGTCAACCGGGCCGGCGTCTCCTGCGCCCTTGTCGGTGATCCGCGCGACATCCCCTTCGAATGGCCCACCTCCCAAAACTCGCGCTACGCCTTCGCCCTGCGCAATGAGAGCGGCGCCGCCCAGCCGCTCATTTACCTGCCCGTGCTCGGCCAGCCCGGGAGCGCCTCGGATGGCGGGGCGATCCACGTACGCTTTCGACTTTGGCTCCAACGCGGCGAGTGGTACGCCGCGTATCACCGCATCGCCGAGGAGATTTTCGCCCTGCAGGATTACCGCCGCCCAGTCACCGCCTCGCTCTCCGATGCCGCGCTCAACATCGTCGATCTCATGCGCAACGAAGAAGCCGCCGGCTGGCACGCGCGCGCCAAGGGGCCCTGGAACATCGAAAGCCGCAACACCGTCACGCAGTCCTCGCCGCTCGCCTATCTCAGCATCTATCTCCTCACCGGCGACGAGGACTTTTACAATCGCTTCGCCCGCCCCTCGCTCGAGTACTTGCTGTCCCGCCCCGGCCCGCACTTCGCCGCCGAGCACGAGATCTGGGACAACTACTACCACCATCAACCCCTGCGCGGCCCAGGCACGATGTTCGGCGCGAGCACTTTCGCCTCGGCCTACGCCATGACGCAGGGCCACAGCCCGGTCTTCGGCGCGCTCTGCCTCGATGAAAAAGGCGCGCCGCGCACCATGCACGCGAACGGCCACACCCAGCCATTCGCCGATGCGCTCGCGCTTTACAAACTCACCGGCGAACGCCACTGGCTCGATTCCGCCATCGCTGCCGCGGACAAATACATCGCCGCGAATATCACCACTCTCCCCACGCGCGATCTCGGTGGCTCGCCGTTCGTCAATGTCTCCTTCGTGCCCGATTGGGAAGGCCTGCTGCAAATCTACGAGGCCACCGGCGAGAAGCGCTTCCTCGACGCCTCGATCGAAGGCGCGCACTGGCTCATGACCACGCTCTGGACGCAGCCCACCATTCCCATGGGCAACACGACCATCCATCCCGGTGGCATCTACGACATCAACCGGCACATCTGGTGGTTTGGCGACAAGCTCTTCCGCCGCGGTCTCTACGATGCCCCGGCCACGGACGAAACGCCTTATCCTCCGCCACCGAGGCTCCCGGAGAAACGCGTCCCCGCCTGGCAGGTGAGCCAGGTCGGCCTCGGTCTCGAACAACCCGAGACTTACAATCGCAAAGGTCCGCAGGCGAATATCATGATGAATGCGTGGGCGCCGAGCATGCTGCGCCTCGCGCGACCCACCGGCGACAACGCCTTTCGCACCGCCGCGCGCAATGCCGTCATCGGCCGCTTCGCCAACTATCCCGGTTACTACCTCGACGGCGCGACCACCGAATACCAGCGCCGTGATTATCCCGTCAAAGGCCCCGACGTCACCTCGCTCTACGTCCATCACGTGCCGCCTACTGCCGCCTACGTGCTCGACTATCTCTTCTCCGACGTCGAGTCGCGCTCCGCCGGCGCCGTCAGTTTCCCTTCCGTGCGCCAGTGCGGCTACGTGTGGTTCGACAGCCGCCTCTACGGTCATGCCCCAGGCAATGTCTACGGCGAAACAGCCTGGCCGTGGCTCCATCGTACCGCCGCCACCGTGGATAATATCAATGTCGATCGCGTGCTCGCGGAAGGCGGCGGCAAATTCCACGTCATCCTGCTCAATCAAACCCCCGAACCGCAATTGGTGCATGTCACCTTCGATGGCCGGGTCCTCGGTCGCGATGTGGACGGCTTCACCGTCTACGTCCACCAGAACAATCAGCCGGTCAATCCCCTCACCATCAACGTCGACACCGCCGAAGTCACCGTTCCCGGGCTCGGGCTCACCGTGCTCACGGTCGAGGGACTGAAAATCGACGTGCCCACACATCGCGTCATGCCCTCGGATCACTTCGCCCTGCCCACGGAATCCGCGATCCACCGCGCCCCATTCGCCGGCACCACCCTCGAAGCCGTCGGCACGGAAATCCAAGTCTCCCCTTTCACCTGGCGCGATCTCTACGTCTACGTCACCGCCGCCATCGACGACGTCCGCACCGCCACCTTGCGCTACCGCGTCGGCGACGGCCCCGAGCAGCAAATCGTCGGCAAAGAATTCCCGTGGGAATTCACCGCACGGATCGAAAACCTGCGCGCGCCCGTCACCTGGCAGGTCGACATTGAAACCAACGACGGCCGCAAGCTGACCGCGAAACCTTGAACCCACATTTCTGACTGTCGCCAAGGCCGTCCATCTGCAACGCTTCGTAGTCCTCCAATAGCTCCCCTATGTCTCCTCGCCCTACCTTCGGTCGTCGACAGTTCCTTCGTCACACCAGCCTCGCCGGAGTCGCCACGCTGCTCGGCGGTCGCGCTTTCGGCGCCGACACGATCACGCTCCCTTTCGCCAATGGCGAACGTCCGTTGGCCACGTATCCGCAAAAGCGTCCGCTCATCTTACAAACGGCTCGTCCACCGCAACTCGAGACGCCGTTCTCCGTTTTCAATGAAGGCGTCATCACGCCCAACGATGCCTTCTTCGTTCGCTACCATCTTGCCAATGTCCCGCAGGCCATTGACCCGGCGACCTTCCGCCTTGAGATCAAGGGCCAGGTGCAAACGCCGCTGAGCCTTTCGCTCGACGCCTTGCGCCACGATTTCGAAAACGTCGAGATCACCGCCGTCAATCAATGCTCCGGCAACAGCCGCGGATTTTTCCAGCCGCGCGTCGGCGGCGGACAACTCGGCAACGGCGCCATGGGAAACGCCAAATGGCGCGGTGTCCGCCTCAAGGATGTGCTGGAAAAGGCCGCCCTGCAAGGCAGCGCGAAGCAGGTGGTCTGCAATGGCCTCGACACCCCCGTGCTCCCGCAGACCCCTGATTTCATCAAGGCGCTCGATCTCGATCACGCGCTCGATGGCGAGGTCATGCTCGCCTTCGAGATGAACGGCGAACCGCTCCCCATGCTCAACGGCTTCCCACTCCGCCTCGTCGTGCCCGGCTATTACGGCACCTATTGGGTGAAGCATCTCAGCGAACTCACCGTCGTCCCGGACGCGCTCGACAATTTCTGGATGAGCACCGCCTACCGCATTCCCAATACCCCCGGCGCCTGCATCGAGCCCGGCACCACGACGAAGAACACCGTCCCCATCAATCGCTTCAACGTCCGCTCCTTCATCACCAGCCACGCCGATGGCGCCAAGATCGCCGCGCGACAACCGGCGAACATTCGCGGCATCGCCTTCGATGGTGGCAGCGGCATTCGCGAGGTCCTCTTCTCCGGCGACGGCGGCCAGAGCTGGCAGGCCGCCACCCTCGGCCAGGATCTCGGGCGCTATTCCTTTCGCGAGTGGAAACTCGCCTACGCCCCCACCCAGCCGGGTGCCGCGGAGTGGAAATGCCGCGCCATCAATCGCCTCGGCGAATCGCAACCCATGGAGCCGCTCTGGAACCCCTCCGGCTACATGCGCAACGTCGTCGAAACCGTCAAAATCACCGCCGCCTGATCCCGATGAAAACGCGTCCCGCCATCCTTCTCGCCGCTCTCGCTCTCCTCGTCACCGGCGCCATCGCCGCCGAGTTGAAGATCACCCTGCCCGCCGAAACCACCGTGCTCCGCCCCGGTAAGGGCGCCGAGCTCGCCCAGGCCAATTGCCTCATCTGCCACTCCCCCGACTACATCCAAACGCAGCCACCGATGCCGCGCAAATTCTGGGAAGCCGAAGTGAAGAAGATGCGCGAAAAGTACGGCGCCCCCACACCCGAGGAAACCGTCCCCACGCTCGTCGAATACCTCGCCGCCACCTACGGCATCCCCGACGCGAAGAAGCCGTAACGGCCAAGCTCAGCGGTCCTGATCGAAGGTCGGCTTCTTGCTGCTGGTCTTCTTGTACGTGCCCTCGGCATACACGTGATTGCCGAATCCGCACTCCCCCTCCTGCTTCACGATCAACTTTCCCCCGGTGAACTTCATGGTGATCTTGCACCCTTCCTCCGCGCCCTCGGGCCGGAAGATCGCGGTGTCGCCCTCGATAGTCGCGATGCCCGAGCCCTGCCCGGTGTTGGCCATCGGCCCTTGCGGCGATTTGTATTCGTAAGTGCCCTCAAACAAAATCTGCAGCTTCCCTTTGCCCAAGGCCCAGACCTGGAGGGAGTTCAATTTGCACTCCCACGTGCCGTTGACCTGTGCGGCGGTCACATCCTTCGATCCCGCCGCGCTCCCCTTTCCCTCCGGCGCGGCCGTTGCCGTGAGCGTCAGCACTATTCCGCAGAAAAGTACAGCGAGGAAGCGAGTCGTATGCAAAGAGCCACAGAGCAAATCACTTTCCCTCTGCGGCCCTCTCTTTTTCCTCTGCGCCCTCTGCGTTAAAATCCCGGCCGTCATTTCAACACCGCCTCGATGGACGTCGCCACCTGCTGCCCGAGGAAATCATACCCCGCTGCGTTGAAATGCACGTCGTTCGGATTCTGCATCTCCGCGAGATGCGGGGTGATGGCCACAAAAAGATCATCCGTGGCGACGCCATGCTTTTTCATCACCTCCGCCGCCGCGGCGTTGTGCTCCACGATCGACGCCGCCGTCTGGTTCTTCGGTGCATCGTCGGGAATCGGCGTGGTACTGGCCCACACCAGTTTCGCGCCGGTCTTCTGCATCCGCTCGATCAGTTGCTCCAGCCGCTGCGTGTAATCGGCCAGCGGCGTCACGCGATCATGAATGCCGAAGTTGAAATGAATGACGTCCCATTTGCCGTCGCCGAGCCAGACCTCGATCTTCTTCAAGCCGTTCGCCGTCGGGCCGCAATTCTCCGGCGCGCGGTGCACATTGGCTTTGCCCGCCAGTGCCTTGCGCACCGCCTGCGTATAACCGCGCGACACGGAATCGCCGATCAACAGCACCCGCGGCAGCTTCGGATCGTCTTGCACGAAGTCCCACGCGTTCGACTTTCCGGCCACCTTCTCACGCTGGTGGATCGGCAAATAGAAGCCACCGAGATTCTGCTGCAAGACCAACTCCCACGCCTGCTGGTCAGGCGGCAGCTTGGCCACGACGGCCTGGTATTCTTCATTCAGCATGCGCTCCTTCACAGCCTTCTGCGCCGCGGCTTCCTGCGCATTGGTCGGCTCACCTTTCGGTGGCAGCGGAGGCTGTTGGGCAATGGCGGCGGACGCGAGGAATGCGAGAGCGAGGAGGGCTGGTTTCATGGGCGGGATGGGTAACCAATTTGAGACCCGCAACGCGCCGAATGAAAGACCGAAGCGCCTACTTATCGCGATACCACTTCGCGGAGCTCGTCATCTCGCCGTTGAAAGTATCAGCGCCCTCGCTGCTCATCTCCTGCCTGCCGCTGAGCGTGAGCCGCATGAAGGGCGACAGGTAGTTCAGCTTCCCTTTCGCGGTGAGTTGCAGGGTAAACGATTTGCCGTCGGAAGCCCGCGTCACGTCCTGGTAGGCAACCGGCTTGTCGTTGCCGAATTTGATCGTGCTGGCCGTGATGATGAGCGGCTCGCCACGGCCATTCGACCATTCCCCGATGTAGGGCTGGGCGGCCGTCGGCCCGGCGATTCCCACCGCAGCCACCAAGCTAAACAGGAGCAGGAAGACAAAGTGCCGGGGCTTCATAAAGACGACCGTGCAGCGTCGCGCGAGAACGCGCAAGCCGCTTGTGCTGGTCACGTGGATCGGCCAGTCTAAGAGACAGCAAAAGAGGCCCGCGAATCACTCGAATGACCCGAATGGGAAGGATTTCATTCGTGTGATCTGTGTGATTCGCGGGCCAAAATTCCTAAATCCTTCGCCCCCGATGAAAACCTCCCTCCTCTCCTTCTGCCTCGTTTTCGCGGGCCTGCTCTGCGGTGGCGCCTTGCGCGCGCAAGAGGCGGTGGCCGATCAAGTTCATACGCCCGCCGCCGGCACGCCGGAGCGCACGGCCATTCTCGACGTCTTGCATCGCGAGTACACCACCGGCTCCGGGAGCAAAGTGAAATTCAAGGTGAACTACTTCAAGGTCCACAACGGCTGGGCCTGGATCAAAGTCGTGCCGCTCAATACCAACGGCCAGCCGGAGGGCGACGAGTGGCCTTCGCTGCTGCGGAATCAGAATGGCGCCTGGAGCTCTATCGACCTCGTGGCCGTCGCCCAAGGCCTCGACGAAAGCGACGGACCGCAGAGCCCAACGAAGCGGTTTCTCCAAGCGCTCCAGAAGAAGTATCCCACCGTCCCGGCGGATATCGTGCCGGTGGGGAAGTAAGCGTGCTTGAGCGCCGAAGGCGCCCCTCCTCCCCGTCATTCTGAGCTTGCGAAGAACCTCTGATATCGCTCTGGCATCTCACGCGTGGCCGACCTTGCTAGCTGAGCGCTGTCTTTTGCCAAGTTGGTGAAGAAAGGCAGAAATCAGAGGTCCTTCGCAAGCTCAGGATGACGGCGTGGGGAGGGCGCGCGCCAGACAAGTTCATGAAACTCACGCGACCTATTTCACAGTCTCTAACAAGGGAAGCCTGCCCGAATTAACCAAAGTGAAGGTCGCTCCTTCTCCCCCCGATGACTTCGCTCCCACGCCTCCTTCTCCCATTCTGTACCGGTTTCGCCCTGGCCCCGCTGCCGGTGGCGTTCGCCGAATCGACGCCTCCTCCACTCAAAACTGAGCACTTCGATCACGACCCGGGTTGGGAAGGATTCAACAATCATCTCGCGCCCAAGAAGTCCGCGACGGTGAAACAGGACTTCGGCTATAGCCCTACCCACTTTGCCGGCAGGGCTCCTGGGGAGATGGGCGGCGCGATCCAGCGCGCCACCCAACCGGCTTCCTACGCGGCCACGCTCGCCCCGGCGAAGTCGCTGGAGAGCAAGCTCTCGGCCTCCGGCACTTTCGTCATCAGCGGCGTGCAAGGCGGCGGAGGCGTCTTCTTCGGGTTCTTCAATGCGCATCAGCCCGGCGGCAGTGGGCGGCCCATCGGTTCGCTCGGCATGGACTTCGATTTCGAGGCTAAAGGCGGACGGCTGGCGCTGCGGATGATCACCGACGGCAACAAGTCGTGCGGCACTTTCATCACGCCGTATCTGCCCGGAAAATTCCGCCCCACGCCGCTCAAGCTCGACGGCACGCGCTACCACTGGACGCTCGAGTACGATCCGCAAGGCGCGGGCGGCAACGGGCGCTTCACCTTCACCATCGGCAGCGACACGCATAAGACGGAGGAATACGGCCCGTTGCCGGAAGCCTCCGAGAAGGAAGCGCGCGCCCGCTTTCCTTTCACCACGACCTTCACCGTGGACGTCCCGCCCGAGCTGCGCAAGGAAGGCGCGACCTTCGACCGCTTCGGCATGTGCAATACGACGAAATCCGGCGGCACGGCGAAGATGTTCTTCGACGACCTGCAATTCAACGGCCAGGCGGAGGACTTTTCCAAGGACCCCGGCTGGACCGGCGCGGGCAATCGCGTGACCTACGAAGATCGCGAGCAGGCCGGCGCGCATGACTTCGGCTATCTGCCCACCCAACTGGCCGGCGGCGCGCCGGGCGAGATCGGCGGGCTCATGTGGCGCAGCCCTTACGCCTATTACGCGGATCGCGTCGGCCCGCTGTCCTTGCACGACCGGCTGGAGGCCCGCGGGCGCGTGGTCCTCGCCGTGGGCGCGCCCGATTCCGGCATGCTGCTCGGCTGGTTCAACAGCGCGGTGAAAAAGACCGACGACCACGATCCGCTCGGCGGCCGGAATTTTATCGGCGTGACCATCGGCGGCCCGACGCGCATCGGTCACTACTTTCTCCCCATCTGCGGAACCGTCGCAGGCGGTCGCGCCGTTCCCAAGTCCGGCCCCGTGCTCAAGCAAGGCCAGGTCTACGATTGGTCGTTGGTCTTCGATCCCGTCACCAACGATGGCCACGGCCAGCTCCGCGTCACCCTCGGCTCCGAGTCCGCGATCCTCGACCTGCGCCCCGGACAGAAACCGGAGGACGTCGTGTTCGATCGCTTCGGCCTTTTCGGCATTGGCACCGGCGGCGGCCAGGTCAAAATCTACCTCGACGACTTGAGCTACAGCGCCGCCCGGCCGTGATCCCCGATTTCATGAAACATCCCCTCCACCTCCTCCTCGCGCTCTGCGCACTCCTCACCACCGCCTGCGCCCAAAAGCCCGCGACACCTGCCGCGCTCGCGCCCATCCAGGACCAGGCCGGCCTGCCGCGCGTGTTGCTCATCGGTGACTCGATCTCCATCGGCTACACCCAACCCGTCCGGGATCTGCTCAAGGACAAGGCCAATGTGCATCGCATCCCGGCCAATGGCGGCCCGACCAAGCGCACCCTCGAAGCCATCGACAAATGGCTCGGCGACGGCCACTGGGACGTCATCCATTTCAACTGGGGCATCCACGACTTGAAGATCATGCCCGACGGCAAACGGCAGGTGGAACCAGCCGACTACGAAAAGAACCTGCGTACCCTCGTGGCGAAGCTCAAGGCCACCGGCGCGAAACTCATCTGGGCGACGACGACGCCCATTCCGGATGGGGAGCTCAATCCATCGCGGGCCTTCGGCAAGGTGCCAGAATACAATGAAATCGCCCAACGCGTGATGAAGGAAAACGGAGTGGCGATCGACGACCTTAACACCGCCATCACGCCGCACCTCGGGGAAATGCAGAATCCGAAAGACGTGCACTACAAGCCCGAGGGCTACGCGCTCCTCGCTAAGCAAGTGGCGGCGAGCATCGAGAGCCAGTTGGGGGCGAAGAAGTAACGGCCCACCCCTCCATGTCATTCTGAGCGGAGCGTAGGCGGTAAAATGGGCGGAGCGCAGTCGAAGAACCCCGTCGAACAACCAGCGATGATCTTTGGTGAAGCAGCGGGGTTTGCGTCGTCGAACAACCAGCAATATTACCAGTAGAGCGACGGGGTCCTTCGACTCCGTTACACTCCGCTCAGGATGACATCGTGGAGGACGCGCGAATCATTTTACCGATCCACGAGCGCTGCGCACGAAGGCGCGCGCGTTGACGATCACCCAGGTCAGCGCGAGGCTCACGGTCGCGACTCCGGCAATCAACGCCAGCACGCCCGCCAGCGAAATGGTGTTCATCGACAGGCCTGCACCGACGAGGGTGGAGATGAGGACGAGGTGCGTGACGTAGAGGGTGAGCGAATGTTTGCCGGCGAAGAGCGGGAGCGAAGGACGAAGGCGGCCCGCCAGCCATTCGCAGCAGGCTGCGAGAATGAGCACCCACGCCGCGCGCTCGAAGAAGGACGAGGGGCTCACCGGGGAGTAGGCGGCGTCCCGAAAGGCCCAGGCCGAGACCGCCAGCGGCACCGGCGTGATCAGAAAGACCGACGAGCTGCGCCTGACGAGCGACATCAGGCTGAGCGTGGAGCCTGCTACCGGCTGGGGGATCAAGTCCGCCGTTTCGACCGTGCGGCGGGCCAGTCCGTAAGCGGCGCCCGTCATCGCGCCAAACAGGACGAAGCCAGCCCATGAAAACAACGGGAACCACGAACCCGTGCTGCGATTGACCCAGGCTTGCAGCGGGACCGGCAAGCCATTCCACCCGGGGGCATAAGGCGCAAGGAAGACCACGGCCAGGAGCAACGCCGTCAGCACGCACCACCACACGCTCTGCCCCCGCCGCCCGCCGATCTTTTGCGCCAGCCACGTCACCCCGAGCAGCAACAAGAGCGAAGCCGAGATGCATTGCAGCACATCCGCTTGCGAGCCCACCCGCACCGCATCGTCCCAGCGGTGCTGGCCGAGTTCCGTCCACGGAAAGTGCAGGGCGTAGGCGAGGAACAGGATGCCGAGGAGATGCCCGGCGCGCCGCGCGAACTTCACCGGCTTGTCCGGCGACGCGCCCCGCTCCATGCCCTGCACAAAGCCGGCGATGAAGAGGAACGAGGGAGCGACGAGGCCGTTGATGTAGTTGAGCACCGTGAACCAGCCATCGGCACGCAAACTATTGACCATGAACGTATTAACCACATGTGTCTCGATCATGATCAGCACGGCCGCGCCGCGGAAGAGATCGATCCAGACCAGCCGCTCGCGCCGCGCGGGTGGCGGGGCGCTCGGATCACGGGGGAAACCGCTCTCGGCAGTGGGGCGGCTCACGGGCAGTGACAATTTATTGGAATTTAATCTTCACCTCAGGCGCAGTCTCGATCTTCACGCCATCGAGCCCTTTGATCAGCGTTTTCGCCTCCTGCAAGGTTTGCGGATTGGCCTTGGCCAGCGCCTTGAATTTCTCCGGGTCGGCGAGGACTTTGTTGAAGTCCATGTCCATGAGCGTGACGCGCGAGCCGTCGCGATACTCGGCATTCGTCTCGCTGATCGTGCCCTGCACTTCGATGGCGAGGGAGATGCGCATGTCCTTGAACATCTGTTTCATCATCTGCATGGCCATGTCTTCCATGCCCTCGGCTTGTGGCTTCTTCGGTTTGAACTCGGGCGCGGGCATGGCGAGGGTGAGTTCCGCCGGGCTGCCTTTCGTGAAGTGAAAAGTGATCGGCTCCTTCTTGCTCGACGACGCCTTGACCTTGCCGGGATCGGGCAGTGCGTCGCCGGGATTCTGGTCGAGCTTTACCTTGTTGATATCGGAGAAGGCGTAGATCGCGGTGAAGCCCTGTCCTTGTTCGCCCTCGATCTTCTTCGCGGAAACGAAGGTGACCCCATCGCCCATCCTGGCCGCGGCGGCCTTGAGCTTGGCCTCATCGAACAGGTCGGGCATCTTGCCACCGCCCCCCTTGTCGCCGCCCAAGCCGGCGGTCATCTGTTGCAGACCCGTCAGCGCGGACTGGGTGAGGACCACCGTCTCCTCGATCGTCCCGCTGCCATCTGTCTGCAGCTTAACGACTTTCTCCACCTGCAGGCAGCCGGTCAGGCCCAGTAGGACCAGGAATGCGGCGAGGATGAGGCGGACGGATTTCACGGCGGGATATGTAGCCGAGGACCGCCCAGGTTGCGAGCGACGAATCACCGGGTAATTCCGGCGCTTTTCTTCTCGGCAATCCGCGGAGCCGCACGGATATTCCCCCCGCCCATGGATTTTCTCGATGAACTTCAGCACCGCGTCCTCCTCGGCGATGGCGCGATGGGGACAGAGCTCCTGGCGGCCGGCGTGCCCGCGGGCCGCTGCCTGGAGGAGCTGTGCGTCAGCGAACCCGATCTCGTGCGCGGGGTCCACGACCGGTATATCGAAGCGGGCGCGCGCTTGATCGAGACGAACACCTTCGGCGCGAATGCCGTGCGGCTGGCGCAGCATGGCTGCGAGCACCGCGTGAGTGAGATCAACTGGACGGCGGCGCAACTGGCCAAGGACGTTGCGAAGGGCAAAGACGTGTATGTCGCGGGCTGCGTGGGGCCGCTGGGCATCACTGCGGAAGAGGCAGCCGCGCGCGGCATCGACCGGCACGAGGTTTTCACCGAGCAGATCGGGGCGCTGCTGGATGGTGGGTGCCGGATCATTTTCCTGGAGACGTTTCTCGATGCGGGTGAATTGCTCATCGCCCTCGAGGCCAAGCAGGCTCTGCATCATTGCCCGGTCGTGGCCCTGCTCACGGGCAACGACCCGGAGAAATTTCAGGCCGCAGTGGCTAAAGTCCGCGCGGCGGAGGCGGAAGTGGTGGGTGTGAATTGCGTGGACGGAAATCATGCGTTGCACCTGCTGGAAGGCCTCGACGCCGGCGAACTGCTCGCCGCCTTTCCCAGCGCCGGTCTGCCGCAATCACACGACAGCCAGCTCGTTTATGCGACTTCACCGCAGGCCTTCGCCACGAATGCGCTGGCCCTGGCGGAACGGGGCGTGCGGCTGCTCGGCGGCTGTTGCGGGGTCGGGCCGAAACACATCGCCGCCATGGCCGTCGCACTCCGCGAGACGGTGACGCCGGACTGATCCGTTGGCCATGTCGCAAATCAAACGCGCCTTTTACCTCCAGATCGCCGGCTTCGCGCTGGCCGTAGGTGTTGTGGTCTGGCTGACGCACCACTACCCGGTGCTGGAGTACATCGTGCAGCTTCAGCAGAAGATCGGGGCGATGGAATTCTGGAGCGCGGTGCTCTATCCCCTGCTCTACGGCGCGTGCAATGTGCTGCTCCTGCCGGGCGGGGTGCTGGCTATCGGCAGCGGGCTCTTTTTCGGAATTTGGTGGGGCTTCGCAATCAACCTCGTCGGCAACGTGGGCGGGGCTGCGGTCTCGTTTTTCATCAGCCGCAAACTCGGTCGCGGCTGGGTAGCCCGGAAATTCCTCCAGAAACGCAAATGGGCGGCCCTCGACGTGGCGATCGCCCGCGACGGCTGGAAGATCATCTTCCTCAGCCAGGTCCACCCGCTTTTTCCCTCCAGTCTCTTGAATTACCTCTACGGGGTCACCCGTATCCGCTTCGGCACGTGCATGTTGTGGGTGGCCATCGGGCAGGCGCCGGGGCTCTTTCTTTACGCCTATTTCGGCACCATGGCGCAGTACGGGCTGAAGATCTGGCAGGGCAAGACGCATCCGCACCCCATGGAATACGTGATCTGGCTGGGCGGGCTGGCCCTGACCCTCGTCACGACCATGGCCCTGGCGCGGATCGCCCTCCGCGCTCTGGCCGATGCCGAAAAAGCCGCCCGGAAAGGGGAATTTCCCGAGCCTTCCGAAATCGCCGCTCCCGAGCCCTCCCCCGTCGAAGCGGATGCGTAAGAAGATTTTCACCACTATTTTGACAGCACCGCATCCCGTGCTAGCGTAGTTCCCGTTCTGCATCATCCAAGAGACTGAGAGACCCCAATGCTGACCGGAAACGACACCCACTTGCTTTATCTGGACTATGGCGCGGACGCCCAGCGTTGCGGCCTCGGAGATATCGACCTTTCGGAACGTGGCATGCGCTTTACCTCGCGCTGGCAATTTAGCATCGGCACCCAGCTTTCCGTGGCGCTGGTGCACATGCACCCGCGGCTGGGGCAGTGCCGGATGACGCTGGAAGGCATCGTCGTCTGGTGCGAACCCAAGGCCGATAAAGGCCACGAGAGCACCCTCCTCTTTCTCGAACTCCCGGATGAACTGAAGCCCAGTCTCCGGGAGTTTTCGCATCAACTCGCGGCGGTGTAGCCTGGGCTGAGGGAAATTAAGCGCCGGGACGCCGGGACGCAGAGGAGATCAGCGGCTTCTCGACCACAGTCGTTTGACCCGGCAGGTGACTCTGTTGGCCCCATTGGCCCCATTGGCCCCATTGGCTTTGTTGGCCCTGTTGCGGAAAATGCCATTTTATGACCGAAAAATGCGCATTTCACGGATTTCGTGGACACGAAAAAAGCCCGGCTCCGCGATGCACGCAGCCGGGCTTGAAAATTGAGGACGGAGAAACGCCGCTTAGGCGAGCTTCGCCAGCGCGATGCTGAGGCGGCTCTTGTGGCGGGCGGCCACGTTGCTATGGAGGCGTCCGGCCTTCACGGCTTTGTCCACGGTCGAAAAGAACTTCGCCGCCGCGGTCTTGGCGGTGTCTTTGCCGCCGCCCTTGATGGCGTCGCGGACGTTCTTGAGTTGATTCTTCACCGCGGTGAGGCTGCGCTTGTTGATCGCAGAGCGGCGGAGGGTTTGGCGGGCGCGTTTCGCGGCGGATTTCGTATTGGCCATGGTGGGATAGTTTTGAAAAAGGGTCGCTAGAGTAGCGGTGAAGCGGACGCTGTCAAGAGGTTCGCTCGACTACAATTTCTCGTCGCGCCGATTGGCGAGTTCACCAGCGAGGCGGGGACCGACGGTGCGGTGAGCGAGAGGGCGGCCTTCGACGGTGGCGACGGGCATGACGCCGATCCAACTGTTGGTGAGGAATATTTCGTCGGCGTTGACGACATCCTCGCGGCGCAGGCGGCGCTCTTCCACCTTGCGCCGGCCGATGACCCATTCGCGGATCACGCCGGGGCGGCAGCCGCTGGACCGCGGGGGTGTGCAGAGGCGGTCGTCGCGCAGGAGGAAGACATTGGCCATGCAGGCGGAGACGAGCTCGGCGCGGTCATTGAAGAGGAGCGTTTCGTTGAGTCGGCGATGATGGGCCCGGGCAAGGGCTTCGCAGTTGAACCAATAGTTCGCGGTCTTCAAACCGCCGAAGGGCGGGTGGTAGCTCTCGTCGTGCAGGCCGATTTCCCAAGGGTCTTCGGGATCGGGCGGGGTGCGCGGCTCGATGAAGATGAACACACGCGCCTGCCCGGTGGTGACGGCTGGGCCGCCGTCGCCGGCTGTCACATAGAGGCGGGCGAAGCCGCTCGTGCCGTTCTCGCGGAGCAGTGTTTCGCCGGCGGCGAGGGCGGATTCCTCCACGGGAATGTCGCGTTCGGCGCAGGCCTGGACGAGGCGCGAGAGGTGCCGGTCGAAGAATTCCGGCGCGCCGCCGTTCACGCGCAGGCTCTCGAAGATGGACATGCCGTAACGAAACCCGCGATCGGTAAGCGGCAGGCTGTCACACGGCTCGTATTCCGCGCCGTTCCACCGCCAGGCCTTCATTTACGAAATGGTGAGCTCGCGCGTAATGCCGAAGCGCTCGATACGCTTGCGCAAGGTGGCGCGGGTGATGCCGAGGAGTTTCGCGGCGCGCACCTGGTTGCCCTTGGTGGCCTTCATCGCGTAGAGCGTGAACTCGCGCTCGAGCCAGGGCAGAAGCTGCACGTCGGGATCGGTCTGCGCGGCCTTGAGCAGCACCTCGATGGCGCTTTCGGTCGTGGCCTCCGGGGCCATGCCGCCGGTCGCGACGTCGGCCGCCACGGGCACGCCGGGCTGCTCGTTGCCGAGCGGAATATCCTTTGGGGTCAGCAAGTCGGAAGTCGCCAGCACGCAGGAACGTTGGATTGTATTTTCGAGCTCACGCACGTTGCCCGGCCAGTTGTAACCCTCGAGCACGCGCATCGCTTCCTCCGAAAGCTGGAGACGGGGCAGCAGCTTTTTCGTGGCGACCTTTTGCAGAAAGTATTCGGCGAGCAAGCGGATGTCTTCCAAGCGCTGGCGGAGCGGCGGAAGCTGCACGCGCACGACATTGAGCCGGTAGAAAAGATCCTCGCGGAAGGTCTTCTTGGCGACTTCCTGCTCGAGGTTCTTGTTCGTCGCGGCAACGATGCGCACATCCGTCTTCAGGACTTCATTGCCGCCGACGCGGGAGAATTCACCGTCTTGCAACACGCGCAGGATCTTGCTCTGCAAGGGCAACGGCATATCGCCGATTTCATCGAGGAAGAGGGTGCCGCCGCTGCTCTGCTCGAAGCGGCCCACGCGGGTGCCGGTGGCGCCGGTGAAGGAGCCCTTTTCGTGACCGAAGAGCTCGCTCTCGAGCAGTTGCTCCGGAATGGCGGCGCAATTGATGGCGATGAAGCTCTTCGCGCTGCGCCCGCTGTAGTGGTGGATGGCGCGGGCGACCAGTTCCTTGCCGGTGCCGCTTTCCCCCGTAATCATCACCGGGGCATCGCTATGCGCCACGCGTCCGACCATCTTGAAGACCTGCTGCATGGCGACGGATTTGCCGACGATGCTGTCCTGGTGCTCCTCCACGGTGAGCTGCGGCTTGAAGGTCGTGGCCGCCTTCATCTCGGCCTGGGCCTTGAGCGCGGCATCGACGACGACCTTGAGATTGAAGGGCAGCGTCTCCTTGCGGATGAAATCAAACGCGCCCAACTTCATCGACTCGATGACGGACTGCGTGGTGCCAAAGCCACTGGTGAGCACGACCACGGCATTCGGGTCGCGCTGTTTCACTTTGACCAGCAGATCCTGCCCGCTAAAGGGCGAGAGATGAGTTTCCGTGATCAGGAGGTCAGGGGCTTCCCTACAGAAGATCTTGTAGGCATCATCCGCCTTGGTGGCGGTGATGACACGCGTGGTGGGCGTGCCAAGCTGGTGTTGCACCCAGTCGAGGAAGTCGGTCTCAGGGTCAACAATGAGAATGGTTTGGGCTTTTTCCATTAAGGGAATTTAAAGGCCACCGAAGCGGCGTTGGCGTTTATTGAACTCCCTAATGGCGTCGCGCAAGTCCTCCTTGCTAAAATCTGGCCACATTTTCTGCGTCACATAGATCTCGGTGTAGCTTAATTGCCACAACAGAAAGTTCGAAAGCCGCAATTCACCCGAGGTGCGAATGAGCAAATCCGGGTCGGGGAAGTCCTTGGTATAGAGATGGCGGCTGAAGATTTCCTCGGTGAGGGTCTGATAATCGAGGCAGCCGCCGGCAGCCTCCCGGCAGAGGTCGCGCACGGTGTCGATGATCTCGGTGCGTCCACTGTAGTTCAGGGCAAGGACGAGGGTCGTCTTGGGATTCTGCGCGGTGAGTTCGATGGTGCGTTGCAGGGCGTCCTGACAGCTCTGCGGCAGCTCGTGGATGCGGCCGATCGCTTGCAAGCGCACGCCATTCTTCATGAGCGTGGGTGTTTCCTGGGCGATGAAGTGCTCGAGCAGTGTCCAGAGAGCGGCGACCTCGGCCGCAGGGCGTTTCCAGTTTTCCGTAGAAAAGGCGTAGACGGTAAGGAACTCGACCCCAAGTTCGACGCAAGCCTCGGTCACGGCGCGCACGGATTCCGCGCCCTGCTCGTGGCCCTTGATCCGCGGCAAGTCGCGCACCTTGGCCCAACGGCCATTGCCATCCATGATGATCGCGATATGGCGCGGAGCGATCATTGGCGATTGTTTATCTGGCGTCATCGAATGGGAACAATCAATCGACATTCGGCAATCGCCAATCGGCAATTTACAGCACGATGGTCTGGTCGCGGTTCGGCCCCACGCTGGCGATGGTCAGTTTGGCGCCCGTCAGTTCCGCGATCTTTTGCAAATAGGCCCGCGCGTTTTTCGGCAGGTCGGAATACTTCTTCGCCTCGTGGGTGGGCGTCTGCCAGCCCGGCAGCTCGATGTAGACAGGCTTCGCGTCGCGCAACTGGCGGAAATCCGAGGGCGGCACGTCCACGGTCATTTTGCCGATCTTGTAGTGCGTGCAGACCTGGATTGAGGGCAGGGTGTCGAGGCCGTCGAGATTGGTCACGGCGATGTCGTCGATGCCATTGATCATCCCGGCGTAGCGCACGGCCACGGCATCGAACCACCCGCAGCGCCGCGCGCGGCCAGTGGTGGCGCCGAATTCGCGGCCCATGCCGTGGAGCATATCCGAAAACGCGTCGTTCTCCGTGGGGAACGGCCCCTCGCCCACGCGGGTCGTATAGGCCTTCATCACACCGAGCACGCGGTCCATGCGATGCGGCGGCACGCCCGAGCCGGTGCAGGCCCCGCCGGCCGTCGTGTTCGACGACGTCACGTACGGATACGTCCCGTGATCGATATCGAGGAAAGTCCCCTGCGCGCCCTCGAAAAGGATCTCTTTTCCCGCCTTCAACGCCTCGTGGAGAAACACCACGGTATTGCCGACGAAAGGCGCGAGCTTCTTCCCCGCTTCGAGATACGCGGCATTCACCTCGGCGAATTTCAACGGCTTCGCGCCGAAAGCCTTGAGCACGGCGTTGTTCTCCTTGATGCGCTGCGCGAGCTTCTCCGAGAAAAGCGCGGGCTGCATGAGGTCGCCCATGCGCAGGCCCACGCGGGCCGCCTTGTCGCCGTAGGCGGGACCGATGCCACGCTTGGTGGTGCCGATCTTGTTCTTGCCCTTCCTGGCTTCCCGTTGCTCGTCGATCGACCGGTGATACGGCAGCACGAGGTGCGCGCAATCCGAGATGAGGAGGTTGCTTTTGGAAACTTTGATCTTCTTCTCGGCGAGCCCGGCAATTTCCTTGGCCACGGCGATCGGGTCGATGACGACGCCGTTGCCGATCACGCATTTCTTGCCCGGGCGCAAGATCCCGCTGGGGATGAGATGCAGCACATACTTGGTGCCCCCGACGATCACCGTATGGCCGGCATTGTTGCCCCCTTGCGAGCGCACCACGATGTCCGCGGTCTCGGTGAGAAAATCGATAATTTTGCCTTTGCCTTCGTCGCCCCACTGGGCGCCGACCAGAATCGTGTTGGACATGGACTAAACGGGAGAGATTGGAGGTGTAGACGTGAAAAACGCCCCGGGCACCGGACGGTGTCGACGGGACGTTTGCCGACTTTATTGGCGTTCCCCGCGCTGGCGAGAGGAAAATGCCCGCCCTTCTTCCCCGGGCCCGTGTTCATGCACTATCTGCAGGCCTTGAGGAAATGATCGTAGGAGCTGGAGATGCGCAAAAGAGTGCGCAGCAACCCGCTCTTGAGAAAATTCCGTCGGCTTGAGAAGGCTTGATTTACCTTGATTCGGCTTGAGGCGCTCTTTCTGCCGGCCAGTCCGCGTCTGGTGAATGTCGATTCGTCCTGACACGCTCCTGAACAGTGGAAGAAGGATATGGCATGCCTCTTCCTATTTGGCGGCTCAGTCTTCTGCGGAAAAAACTCGCACCTTAAATCGGCTTAAGGGGGCTTAAGGCACCTTAAATCGGCCTTTGTTCTACGCCGGGCTCCTTGATTGAATTCTCGCGGATGGTCCGTGGCAAAGGGGGCGATCCTGCCGTGGCGAGTGTCGTGGGACTGGTTGGTTTTCATGCGCGCGATTATGCCCTCCTTTCCGGAAAAAAGTGCATGGGCCCATTGGCTCCGTGGGCTCCATTGCGGAAAAAGTGATGGAACGGAGCCGGCAGGGCGGGTTCCAAAGGACGGCGGCGGGAATTTACCGCAGAGGACGCCGAGGGAGGATAGAGGGTCCCGGCGGCCTTCGATTTTCAGCAAGGTGAAGAAGTCAGGGAACAGCGACCCGCTCCCGCAGGAGACGCTCCACCGCAAGGAAGAATAAGCATTCGACCGCCCCTTGCGGCCACCATTACTGTAGTCGCACGTAATGAAGCTCCCCTTCCCGCTCCTTTTCGCCGCGCTGCTCGGCTTTGTTTTGGCGGCGTGCGGCCCGTCGAAGGTCAAGGCGCCGGACCCCAATCCCGTGGGCCAATGGCAATGGAGCAACGACGTGCTGGGCTCCTGGCACCTGGAGATCAAAGCCGACGGCACTTTTCAGCGCGAGATGACCAATCCTCTGGACCCGAAACACGTGCGCACCAGCGGCCGTTGGATCCTCCATGTCTCACCTTCGGGTCCGTCTTGGATGGCGGACCGCGGCGCGGAAGACGAATTATCGCGCATCGCCGGCGTGGACCCAGCCAAAAAGACCGTTCAATGGTCAGCCCCCGGCACCATCGTGTTCCTCTATGCCACACCGCGAGGCACGGAACTCGCACCCGGAGCCGTGTGGACCGGGACGACGTCCACCCCATCGAAGGGGCCGCCGGAACTGGGCATCGAGGAAACGCACTCCCTCCGCACCCACACGGATACCACGGGGGAAGTCTTCCTCGATCTCGCGGGAAAAGTGTTTCGGAAATCGGACCAAGCCGACGCCCTGGCGGCCCTGGCCGAGGAGTCCGCCAAGATCGCCGGAGGGACTCCAGAGCGCGCCGATCGCCAAGAAGCGACCCCGCCATCTCCCAAACCCGAGTTCCTGACCGTCGAGCCCTGCACCGGGATCACGCTCGATCTGCCAGGCAACTGGCAGAGCATGGACGTCGACTCCGCCGAAAAGGCGACCACGACCGTGGCGGCCATGGTGGGCAAAACGCGGGCGCCAAAGGCGAAGAGCACGTATCGTTTCATCCCGCCCGAAGACGTGGCGGACATCAATATCATGGTGAGCGTTCAGCCCGTGATATTTACGGCGAAGCAACTGGAAGACAGTTCGCAAATCGATCTCGACCGTTTCGCCGCCGGCTTCGTGAAAGGCGCCTCGAAGGCCCTCGAGGAGAAAGGCTATCATCTCGAGCCCAATGTCACGGCAGATCGCGCGATGCTCGGTCAACGGGCCATCATTTTGTGCGTGGCTCACACGGTCGATCCGGTCGGCAATCGACGGTTGATCCGCACTTTCTGCATTCCTACCGCATCGGCCACGATCGTCGTGGAGTGCTGCTGGGATCCGGAGTCGGGTACGCCGTGGAAAGCAATCATCGAGCGCGCCTGCTCCAGCTTGCGGGTGGCGGAGACCTTCGCGGCGCTGGAATCGCCTAAACCTTAGCCACGCTGACGTAGGTGTGGACGTGAGGCAGGACGCGGAAATTCCACACGAAGCCCGGTCCCTCCAGGCGCCAGTAGCTCCACGGCTCTTTCTCATTCGTCTCGGTGTCGCGGTAGAAGGCGAGATGGATTTTTTCCATGCCGCCATTGGCGCGAACGATATCCATCACCTCGGCCACATCTTCTTCGCGATAGGGTGAAAGCACATCCTTCAAAACGCCCTGGATGAGTCCCTTCTGGTCCGCGCTCAGATCGCGGCCGGCGATGCCCGGCAAGTCGCGACCTGATTGGGTGGGAGAGAAGACAGTGTCATCCCGGGTGGCGGGGCGTCCATCCACCACGGCGTGCTTTTGCTGATCGGCATCGAGCATCTCATAGACGCTCATCACCTTGAGCGTTTGCTCGTTGAAGACATTGCGCTGGCTGTAGCCATTGACGATGTGACCGTAGAAGATCGGGCCGCCAAAGGCGGTGTTCGGCTCGGAATTGCCGTCGCAACGCATGGTGAGATGATGCCCGGTGAACAGAAAGCTGAACTTCCGGTCACCCTCGGGATCGCCGAAGATGTAAGCGCCGCACGAGAGGATGCCATTGTCGGTGTCCCAGCCGCCGTTGCGCGTGATCTTCCGCCAGCCATCATCGCCGGAGGACATGGACATCATGATGCGCTCGATGAGCTCGCGCTGGCCCTTCGTGCAGGTTTCGCCGATGGCCTTGCCGATCGCCGTATTGTAGACGCCGAGCCGCGCGGGGGTCGTGCCCGCACCCACGTAGTTCCAAGGGAAGACGAGTTGCTGCCGCTGATACGGGTTCAGGCTGGCGTAATACTCGCGCACGAGTTCCTCACTCGCCTTGGCTTGATGATTGTCCGGGCGGAGAGGCGCGGCCAGGGCATCGCCGGTGATGAAACGACTGGCGAGCGAACCGACCGCCGCGCCGCCGACCAGGCGGAAGAAACGACGGCGATCCACGGCGGAAGGGAGAGGCGTATTCACGGGGGGAAGCGGCGGGTTCATTTGGCGGTCGTGGAAGCGGCTGGGGCGGCGGCGGACTGCATCACGAGGGCGCGTTCCTGTTCATCGAGCACGCCGTCGTGATTGAGATCGGCCTCATCAAATAATTTTCCAAACAATTCCGGAACCTCGCTTTTCTCGAGGCGCTGGCTCTTGTTCGCATCAAAGTCCGCCCAGTGCCCCAGCAGCATACGCAACTCTACGATTGTCAACTTCGGACTCGCCCCGGGATTACCGAAGCGGGGCGTATCCGCGAGGGGCCGATCAAAGCCGCCACGAGGGCGGGGTTTCGGGGTGGCGTCCTGAGCCACAGCGTTGGTGGAACCAAGGACGGCGGAAACAAGCATGGCCAGCACAGTGGAGAACGACGGGGTATTCATGGCGCAAGATGCAGAGATTGCCTCCGGCACAGTCGATTGAGGCGCAAGACCATACACCAGCCTCCCTCCTACAGGCGAGCGGATTTGCGAGCAGACTTGCGCGCATGCGTCGGATGCGCGACAGCATTTCCCCCGCTTTTTGAAGACCCAGCCGAATCCACTTGACCAAATCGCCACCGCGCCGCCCCTGGCGGCGAAGCTGGCGCGTGTACGGGAGGGCGAGGCCGTGTCGTTCGAGCATGTGGTCGACGCGGCCCAGCCGTTCCTGGCCGCGCTCCTCGTCCAGCAGGCCAAGGCCCGCGTGTGGGTGGTGTGCCCGAATGTCCGCACGCAGGAAACGATGCACAATGAGCTGCTCCAGTGGTTTCCGGATGCGCTGTTCTTCCCGGAGCTGGATCGCTCCTCGGTGGAAGGCGCGCTGGCCGACCCGGAAAGCATCGCCGAGCGGCTGGGCATCGTGCAACGCCTGACCAGTGCGAAAGGCCGCCAGGTGGTGGTGCTCACGCGCGGGAGCATGGACGACGAAGTCCCCACCGCCGCCGCCCTCCAGCAGCTCGAAATCCGCCTGCGCCGCGCGACGAAACTGGATCGCGAGAAGCTGCTCAAGCAACTTGCCGAGGCTGGCTACGAACATGTTCCGCAGGTCTCGGCCCGCGGCCAGTTTGCCGTGCGTGGCGGCATTCTCGATGTCTTCTCCTTTCACCATTCGCTGCCGGTACGCGTCGAGTTGTTCGACGACGAGATCGAGTCCCTGCGCGAGTTCGACCTCGATTCGCAGATCAGCGTGCAGCATCTCGATGCCGTCACGCTGCTGCTCGGCGAGACGGCGGCGGAACGCAGCAGTTGCCAGCTTTCGGAACTCATCGCCGAGAAGGACCTGACGATCGACGCCGAGGCGAGCTGGTTCGCCGCGCAGGTGCGGATCATGGAGCATTCGGAAGGCGTGGTGGCTGCCGATTCTTCCCCTGACTCCCCTGACTCCCCTGACTCCAATGGGAGTGATGTGATCTCCGTGTCGTCCGCCGAAGATTACTCCACGGCCTTCTTCGACCACGGCCTTGGCGAATTCGAGGCCGGTGACTTCGTGGTTGACGAGATCAAGCGCGAGCGTTTCTTCACCCAGCTTCGCGAATGGCGCACCGAGGGCTGGCGCGTGCACGTCTATTGCAACAACGAGGGCGAGATTGAGCGCCTGCACGATCTTCTGCCGCCGGTCGAGGCGGATGCCTTGCAGTTCACCGTGGGCACGCTCAATCGCGGCTTCACCTTCCCCGCGGCGAAGGTCGCCGTGCTCAGCGACGCGGAACTCTTCGGGCGCTACCGCAACACGCGCGCCCGCCGCATGGCCTTGCGCCGCGCCCGCGAACAGGCCAGCCGTTCGCAGATCGATTTCAGCGAGCTGAACGAGGACGATTACGTGGTGCATCTCGAGCACGGCATCGGCCGGTTCGAGGGCATGAAATCCATCCCGCGCGAGGACGGGAAAACCGAGGAAGTGCTCGTCGTGGCCTTCGCGGATGATGCCCGGCTCTACGTGCCACTGGAGCAGAGCTATCTCGTCTCGCGCTATGTCGGCGTCGGCAAAAGGAATCCCGCGCTCTCCGCGCTCGGCGACGGGAAGTGGGCCAAGGCGAAGAAAAACGCGGAGAAGGCCGTTTACGACTACGCCTCGAAGCTGCTCGCCGTCCACGCCGAGCGCGAGACGGCCCGCGGCCACGCCTTCCCGCCGGACAACAAATGGCAGCGCGAGTTCGAGTCCTCCTTCCTCTTCAAGGAAACCGCCGACCAGCTCACCGCCATCGCTGCCTCGAAGGCCGACATGGAATCCGAGCGCCCCATGGACCGGCTCATCTGCGGCGACGTGGGCTTTGGCAAGACGGAGGTGGCGATTCGCGCGGCGTTCAAGGCGGTGATGGGCGGCAAGCAGGTGGCCATCCTCGTGCCCACCACGGTGCTTGCCGAGCAGCACTACCGCAATTTCCGCGAGCGCATGAGTGACTATCCGGTGACGGTCGACTTGCTCAGCCGCTTCCGCACCGCGACCGAACAGCGCAAGACCGTGCTGGGCTTGCAGGAGGGCCGCGTGGACATCGTCATCGGCACGCACCGGCTCATTTCGAAAGACATCTCGTTCAAGAACCTCGGGCTGGTCGTGATCGATGAAGAGCAACGTTTCGGCGTGCTGCACAAGGAACGCTTCAAGGAGATGTTCAAGCTCGTGGACATGCTCACACTCAGCGCCACGCCCATCCCGCGCACCCTCTACCTTTCGCTCATGGGCGCGAAGGACATGAGCACCATCGAGACCGCGCCGCTCAACCGCATTCCGACCGAGACGCTGATCTGTCCGTACGATGAGCGGATCATCCGCGACGCAATCAATCGTGAGCTCGCGCGGCAGGGGCAGGTTTATTTCCTGCACAATCGCGTGCACTCGATCGAGACGATGCGCGACAAGATCGTGAAGCTCTGCCCCAAAGCACGCTGCGTCATCGGCCACGGGCAGATGGACGAACACGAACTGGAGGACGTGATGCACCAGTTCGTCAGCGGCGCGGCGGATGTCTTGATCTCCACGACGATCATCGAGAGCGGCCTCGATATTCCGAACGCGAATACGATCATCATCGACCGCGCGGACCGCTTCGGGCTGGCCGATCTGTATCAGCTTCGTGGCCGGGTGGGTCGCGCCCAGCACAAGGCCTACGCCTATCTGCTCCTGCCGCGCGATATGATGACCCAAGGCGAGGCGCGCCGCCGCATCAACGCGATCAAGCAGTACAGCTCGCTCGGCGCGGGCTTCAAGATCGCCATGCGGGACCTCGAAATCCGCGGCGCAGGCAACATCCTCGGGACCGCGCAGAGCGGGCATATCATCAATATCGGTTTCGACCTGTATTGCGCGTTGCTCAAGCAGGCCGTCTCGAATCTCAAGGGGGAGAAAGTGAAGCCCCGGCTGGAGGTCATCCTGCGCACCGATTTCGTAGCGACGCGCGAGGCGGAGTGGATGAAGAATGCCGAATTACCGGTGGCCACGGCCAAAAAGAAGAGTGCGCCAGTCGCCCGCGATCGCCGGGCGCCACAGCCCGCGGCGTCATTGGTCGTTCGTCATTCGACCATCGCCTCCTCCGCCCCGGCTTTCCTGCCCAGCACCTACATCGGGGAATCGGCGCCGCGCATCCAGGCCTACCGCCGGCTCGCGGAGGTCACCACGCAGGAGCAACTCGACACCCTGCGCAAGACCTGGCGCGACCGCTTCGGTCCCCTGCCCGAGGCGGCGGAGAACCTGCTCGCGATGACCGAGATCAAGCTGGCGGCCAGCGCGCGGAAGATCACCCAGGTGGAAGCCCGCGAAGGGAAGCTCATCCTCACCCGCGGGGGCGACTATGTGCAGATCGGCGGTAAATTTCCGCGGCTCTCCGCGGCGGAGCCGGGCACGCGACTGCGGGAGATGCTGACGATGATTCGTAGTTTGTGAGGGGTGGGAAAACCTCCCTCCTTGCGTGTCATTCTGAGCGGAGTGTAACGGAGTCGAAGAACCCCGTCGCTCTACCAAAGATCATCCCTGGTTATTCGGCGGGATCCTTCGACTGCGTTACACTCCGCTCAGGATGACAAAAAAATTTAGCGCCCCTTGCCGTCGCCCAACGCGCGCTGCGCGGCTTCGTAGGCGGCGTTGATCCGCCGCGTTTCCTCATCCGCCACCCGCCGGATGCGCTCCGAGAGATGCGCCACTTTGTCGGGATGATTCTTGGACATCAATTCGCGGTAGGCCGCGGTCACTTGCCGCAACGAGGCTCCCCGCGAGACTTGCAGGATCTCCCACCAAGCCGGCCCAGCCGGACGCTGCGCCGGTGCGGGAGAGGTGCGCCGGTTGGCCTCTGCTGGGGAAGGTTTGCCCGACTTACCCGCCTCAAATTCCGCGTGCAACTTCTTCGCCGCCTGCGAGGCCACGCCGAAGGCAAAATCCAGCCAGCCCATGCTTCCGCTGGGTTTCTTCTCAGGCGCCATGGTTTAAGACCGCACCCACGATGGATGGGCGGCGGGCGGCGGTGGAATGAAGGACATCAGCCCTATTCAACCCGTGCATGGGCTCGAGTGCAACGCTGGGCGACCGCAAATTGTCCACTTCTTCCCACCGAACCCTACTGGCGAACGTATCTGTTTTGAACCGCGGAGGCGCGGAGGCGCGGAGAAGAGGTTGAGAAATCCGGACCCTTCGCGCCTCCGCGCCTCGGCGGTTCCCCTCAACCTCGCCCACAGCTTGACGCCCTTTCCCCGCCTACTACCCTCCGCTCTATGCATCGCACGACGTTCCAATCCGGCGAATTTATCTTCCGCGAAGGCGACGAATCCCGTGACGCCTATTGGGTGCTTTCCGGGCGGGTCGAGATCAGCATCGATACTCCCCAGGGGCGCAGCGTGCTGACCATCCTGGAGGAAGGTGAAATCTTCGGCGAGATGGGCATGATCGACGATCTGCCGCGCGCGGCCAGCGCCCGCGCACTCACCGAGACCGAGGTGGACGTGGTCAACGAACGCGATTTCCAGTACGAAGTGTTGCGCGACGAAGCCCGCCTGCTGCCCTACCTTGACGCGCTCTTCGAGCGGCTGCGGAGCACGAATGCCATGTTGCGCGCCGAAATGGCCAAACGCCGCTCCAGCGATCTCGTCGCACCTCGCGCCGGCCACGTCCCCGCGGGCGAAACCGCGGCAACGGCGCCCGAGGCCGAACCGGGCGGGATTACGATCACGAGCACGGAACGCTCCGCCACGTTGCATCCCGGTGGATTGCGTGCCCAGGTTCGCAAGTTCCCTTTCCGCATCGGCCGCGAAATGGACCACGAAGGCCTCTCCGGATTCGGACGGGTCGACCTCGCGCTACCGGACCATCGGCCTTACAGCGTTTCGCGCGGGCACTGCCTCATCGAACGCAACGCGGACGGCTATGTGGTGCGCGATTGTGGGAGCCGCCTCGGCACCATCGTCAATGGCACGCCGCTCGGCGCCGAGGCCACGGAGACCATGGCTCCCCTCGTGGCCGGGGAAAACCGCGTCATTCTCGGGACGGAGCAGGGGCACCACGAATATCTCGTGACTGTCGCCTGATTGCGCCGCCGGCCCGACGTCGAATCGTCAAACAATCCGCATCACTCTTTGACGATTCGCTTGCGAGCGATGCCGCGAACCGCTTTTGTGAAGGGCCATGAGCGACGCATTCAAGACCAAGCAGCAATTCGATCTGGGTTCAGGGAAACAGGGCAGCCTCTTTTCACTGCCCGCTCTCGAAAAACAAGGCGTGGGGCCGATCTCGAGGCTCCCCATCTCCATCCGCATCGTCCTCGAGTCGGTGCTTCGCAACTGCGACGGAAAGAAAGTTTCCGAGCACGATGTGAAAACACTGGCCAACTGGAACGCGAAGAAGCCCGCGCAGGTGGAGATTCCCTTCGTGGTGGCGCGGGTGGTATTGCAGGACTTTACCGGCGTGCCGTTGCTGGTGGATCTCGCGGCCATGCGCTCGACCGTCTCGCGGCTCGGGCGGGATCCGAAGATGATCGAGCCCCTTGTGCCCGTGGACCTGGTGGTCGATCACTCCGTGCAGGTGGATTTCTTTGGCTCGGCGCAAGCCTTGCAGCTCAATCTCGATCTGGAATTCAAGCGTAACCGCGAGCGTTACCAGCTTCTCAAGTGGGGCCAGCAGGCATTCAAGACTTTCGGCGTGGTGCCGCCGGGCATCGGCATCGTGCACCAAGTGAATCTCGAATATCTGGCCAAGGGCATGCTGGAAAAAGACGGCGTCTACTATCCCGATACCCTGGTGGGCACGGACTCGCACACCACGATGATCAATGGTCTCGGCGTGGTCGGCTGGGGCGTGGGCGGCATTGAGGCCGAGGCCGGCATGCTCGGCCAGCCCGTGTATTTCCTCACGCCGGAAGTCGTGGGTGTGTACCTCACTGGCGCGGTCAAGGAAGGCGTCACCGCCACCGATCTCGTGCTGCACGTCACGCAAATGCTGCGCAAGGCGAAGGTGGTCGGAAAGTTCGTGGAATTCTACGGGCCGGGCGCGAAGTCGCTGCCGGTGGTGGATCGCGCGACCATCGCGAATATGGCGCCGGAATATGGCGCGACGATGGGCTTCTTCGGCGTGGACGAAGAGACGACACGCTACCTCACTGGCACGGGCCGCAGCGCGGAGCACGTGACGGCTTTCGAGAACTACTACAAGGCGCAGGGCCTGTGGGGCATTCCGGAAAAAGGTCAGATCGAATACTCGGTCGACCTCGAGCTGGATATCTCCACGGTCGTTCCCGGCGTCGCGGGTCCGAAGCGTCCGCAGGATCGCATCGTCCTGCCGGAACTCGGCAGCACTTTCCGTGGGCTCTTCACCAAGGCCATCGCCGATGGCGGCTACGGCAAGAAGGAAGACGATCTCACCCTGAAGGTGCCGGTGCACATCAATGGCCAGAAGGGGAACGGCAGCCACGATATGCTGTCCACAGACGCTACCTCGGCCTCGGGTCACCTCAAGGAGGGGACGCCCGCGAACGTCCTGGAAATGACTTCCAACCGGCCGACGCCGGACGCAGCCAGCGATCTGCATCATTCGCCCTACAAGGATTCCGATACCGCGATCGGCAACGGCAGCGTGCTCATCGCCGCGATCACCTCGTGCACGAACACGTCCAACCCAAGCGTGATGCTCGGCGCGGGCCTGCTCGCCAAGAAGGCCGTGGAGAAAGGCCTGAAGGTGAATCCCGCGGTGAAGACTTCGCTCGGGCCAGGGTCGCGCGTCGTGACCGATTACCTCGAGAAAACCGGCCTGGCGACTTATCTCGACGCGCTCGGTTTCCAGACGGTCGGCTATGGCTGCACGACGTGCATCGGCAACTCCGGCCCGCTCCATCCGGCGCTCGAGGAGGCGATCGCCAAGAACGATCTCGTCGCCGCCAGCGTGCTCTCGGGCAACCGCAATTTCGAGGCGCGCGTGCACCAGAACATCAAGGCGAACTTCCTCATGTCGCCGCCGCTCGTCGTCG
Organism: Chthoniobacter sp.; assembly: GCF_040003245.1. NCBI lineage: Bacteria > Pseudomonadati > Verrucomicrobiota > Spartobacteria > Chthoniobacterales > Chthoniobacteraceae > Chthoniobacter > Chthoniobacter sp. The sequence continues at coordinate 3,909 of NZ_JBDUCX010000042.1, read as the reverse complement.
CCTTCGCGCTCGCAGGCACGGTGGATATCGATCTCAGCAAAGACCCGCTCGGCAAGGGCAAGGACGGCCAGCCCGTTTACCTCAAGGACATCTGGCCCACCCTCGGGGAAATCCACGAGGCCATGTCGAGCGCGCTCAAGCCCGAGGTCTTCCGCCGCCTCTACACCGACTTCGCGACGCTCAATCCGAAGTGGAATGAAATCCCCTCCTCCGTCGGCGAGGTCTATGCGTGGGACGACAAGTCGACCTACATCCAGGAGCCGCCCTTCTTCGAGGACTTCGGCATGGAGCCCGGCCACATCAGCGAGATCAAGGGCGCGCGCCCGCTGGGCATCTTCGGCGACTCGGTCACGACCGATCACATCAGCCCGGCCGGCGCGATCAAGAAATCCAGCCCCGCGGGCAAGTTCCTGCTCGAGAATGGTGTCGGCCAGGATGACTTCAACAGCTACGGCTCGCGCCGTGGCAATGACCGCATCATGACCCGCGGCACTTTCGCCAACGTGCGCATCAAGAACCTCATGGTGCCCGGCGTGGAAGGTGGCGTGACCAAGCATCAGCCGGATGGCGAACAGATGTCCATCTACGACGCCTCGATGAAATACCAGGCAGCCGGCACGCCGTTGATCATCTTCGCCGGCCAGGAATACGGCACCGGCTCGTCGCGCGACTGGGCGGCGAAAGGCACGCGCCTGCTCGGCGTGAAAGTCGTCGTCGCACAAAGCTTCGAGCGCATCCACCGCAGCAACCTCTGCGGCATGGGCCTCGTCCCGCTGCAATTCCCGGAAGGCGTCAATGCCGCCTCGCTCAAGCTCGACGGCACCGAGACTTTCGACGTGCTCGGCCTGAGCGACGACGTCGCCCCGATGAGCGATGTGACGCTGGTCATTCATCGCGCCAACGGCACGACCGAAAAGCTCACCGTCAAGAGCCGCATCGATACTGCGATCGAGGTCGAGTACGTCCGCCACGGCGGCATCCTGCCCTTCGTGCTGCGGCAATTGCTCGGCGCGTAACGAGAATTCGCACGAACCGCTTGCCTTGATTTAACGAAGGCCTGTACAATGAGGGCGAGATGCTCTCGTTCTTTCGGCCGCGTCTGCTGCAGACGCTGCGCGGCTATACTCGCGTCGACTTTTTTGCGGACGTCATTGCCGGCGTCACGGTGGGCATCATTGCGCTCGCGCTGTCCATGGCGCTGGGCATCGCCAGCGACCGCACTCCGGCCGTGGGCATCATCACGGCGATCGTCGCGGGCTTTCTCAATGCCGTCTTCAGCGGCTCAAAAGTCCAGATCGGCGGCCCGACGGCGGCGTTCATCCCCGTGGTCGTCGGCGTGGCGCAAAACTACGGCGCAGATGGGCTCCTCATCTGCACCCTGCTGGCCGGCGTGATCCTGATTCTGATGGGCATCTCGCGCCTCGGCGTGATGATCAAGTACATCCCCATGCCGGTGGTCGCCGGCTTCACCGCGGGCATCGCGATCTACATTTTCAGCACGCAAGTGCGCGATTTCCTGGGCCTGCAAATCACGGAAAAGATTCCCGCCGAGTTCATCGGCAAGGTGCACGTCCTCGCGCAGCATCTCAATACCATCCACTGGCCCAGCGCGGGCATCGCGCTGACTTCGTTCCTCCTGATCAAGCTCTGGCCGCATCAGTGGGCGCGTCACGTACCCGGGACCATCGTCGCCATCGTCCTCGGAACCGCCCTCGTCACCGTGCTGCACCTGCCCGTGGAAACCATCGGCTCCCGGTTCGGCGTCGACGCCATTCCCCGCAGCCTGCCCATGCCGCATTGGCCGCAATTCGATTGGTCGCAGCTCGACGGACTCGTCCGCCCGGCGATCACCATCGCGCTGCTGGCGTCCATCGAGTCCCTGCTTTGTGCGGTCGTGGCCGACGGCATGACGGAAGACAAGCACGACTCGAACACCGAGCTTTGCGCGCAGGGCGCGGCCAATATCGGCAGCGCGCTCTTCGGTGGACTGCCGGCCACCGGCGCTCTCGCCCGCACCGCGGCCAACATCCGCAGCGGCGCGCGCACCCCCGTCGCAGGCATCGTGCATTCGCTGACGATTCTCGGCATCGTGCTCGTCGCCGCGCCCCTCGCCCGCTTTATTCCGCTGTCGGTCCTGAGTGCGGTGCTCGTGGTCGTCGCGCTCAACATGGGGGAATGGCGCCATTTCGCGCGGTTGCGTCATTGGCCGACGAGCGATGTCGTGGTCTTCCTGCTGACGTTTATCCTGACCATACTCACGGACATCACGATCGCGGTGGAAGTAGGGATGGTTCTCGCCTCCGTGCTGTTCATCCGCCGCATCTCGGAGACCACGCGTTTGACCAGCATCGACGAGCGCGATCTGGATTACGATCCCGAGCATTCCTTGCGCGGCAAAACGATTCCCGAGGGTGTCGCGGCATTCCAGTTGCAGGGCGCATTTATGTTCGGCGCGGCCGATCGGCTCGAGTCCATTCTCCGCCGCCCCGAGGAACGCCCGCGCGTGATCGTCCTCGGCATGAAGCGCCTGCTCGCTCTGGATGCCACTGGATTGCACGCCCTGGAGGATTTTCATCACGACATCGCGCGCCACGGCGGCCGGCTCATTATCGCCGCCGTGCATACCCAGCCCTTCATGGCGCTGAGCAAGGGCGGCTTTGTCAAGCAGCTTGGTGAAGAGAACTTCTGCGCCGACATGGATACGGCACTGGCGCGCGCGGCAACACTCGCCGCGTAGGGAGCGAGGTTTTTACTTCGCGAATCCCTGCTGCTTCAGCCAGAAGGCGCAGTCCTTCGTCCACGGGTGCATCTTCGCGGGGTCGAGGTTTTTGTCGCCGAGGCCGATGCCGTGCTTGCCTTTTTGATAGAGGTGCAGGTCGAAGGGCACGCCCTTTTCGCGCAGCGCCGCGGCGAAGGCGAAGGCGTTGTCGACGATGACCTTTTCGTCCTCGACGGTCTGCCAGATGAACGTGGTCGGCGTGTCCTTGCGGACATTGAGCCGCGGCGACAGCAGCTTCGTCAGTTCCGGCGTGCCGCTCGATCCGAGGAAGCGTTCCTGGCGTTCCGCATCGGGGATGTCGAAAAGGATGAAACCGTAGCACAGCACCGCGAGATCGGGCCGCGAGCTAACGCGCTCGATCGGGTCCACGTCGTCCGCTTTGCCCGCGTCGAACTGCGTGATCAGCGTGGCCGTGAGATGGCCGCCGGCGCTCGATCCGATCATGCCGATGCGTTTGGGATCGATCCCCCAATCCGCCGCATGCGAGCGCACCAACCGCATGGCGCGGGTCGCATCGAGCAACGCCGTCGGCACGTGATAGCCATCCGTCGTGAGTCGGTATTTCAAGACAAACGCGGCGATCCCCTGCGACACCAGCCACTTGGCGAAGGGTTCGCCCTCGTGCGCCGCCAGGTTGCGATAGCCACCGCCAGGACAGACGATGAACGCCGCGCCGCTCGCCTGATCGGCGGCGGGCCAGTACGGGGTGAGCGTCGGGGTATCCTTCGCCGCGTCGCCGAGCGCGTCGGGCGCTTGGCCCGTCCAGAGGCGCAGCGGCTCCGTGGGGCGATCGGCCGCGCAGACAGAACCAACGATGAAAAGGCAAAGCAGCGAGAGAACGCGGGGGAAAATCATCCGCCGATGCTTCCGCTTTTCCCCCGGCAGCGCAATGCCCGAAACATCCGAACACTTACGCAAGAACGTCTAATTTTCCGGCCCTTGCAGCATTGACAGAACGTCCGCACCACGCGCACCGTCAGACCCTCTCACCATGAACGATCCCCTCATTACCAGACCGACCCGTCGTCAATTCATCAAGACCGCCGCCGCCGCTTCCGCACTCGCCGGCGTGAAAATTCCCGCGGTCTTCGCGGAGGACAGGCAAGCCCGAGCACCACGACGGGGTGCGG